>CABUMZ010000072.1 GCA_902492825.1 uncultured Collinsella sp. | reverse complement strand
CTCGGCAGGCGTCACCGGCTTGTCAAGCTTAAAGGCAGGAGAACCCGCCGGCATAAAGAGCACAGCGTCCAAGTCGAGCGACTCGCGCGCCTGCTCGGCGGTCACCAGGTGCCCGTAATGGATGGGATCAAAGGTGCCACCCATAATGCCGAGCCTAAACTCCTGCCCGTCCTCTAGAGGAAGCTCGGGCAGACCGATTCCACCGCGCAGCGACATGGCTTACTCGCCCTCCGGTGTCTCGGTATCGCCCGCGGCATCCGCCGCATCGACAACCTCGACTCCCTCATCCGCAGCATCGGCCACGTCAATGGCTTCAACGGCAACGTCCTCGCCAGCATCCTCGAGCTCCTCGTACTCCGAGAAGTCCTCGGCGCCCTCAAAGTCAAAGGCGCGCTGGCAAATGCGGACCTCGTCGCCCGCACGGCAACCGGCCTTCTCGAGCGCGTCGTCAACACCCATACGCGCAAACTTATGCTGCAGGTAAATGACAGCTTCCTCGTTTTCCCAGTCGGTCTGGATGACCATGCGCTCGATGGCACGACCGACCACGCGGAAGGCACCGGGCTCTTCCTGAACAATGCGGAAACGCTTCTCACGCTGCAGGCGACGGCGCTCCCACTCATCGTCGCGCAGAACGACCGGCTCATCCGAGACAGCCAACTCGGCGCGCAGCTTAGCCACCTGCTCGCCCACGGCAAGCATCAGCGTGTTGAGGCCGGCGCCCGTCACGGCAGACACGGCAAAGAACATATGTCCATCGTCGAGCGCTGCGCGCTTGAGGTCGGCAATCTTGTCGGCCGTGCCCGGCGCATCGCACTTGTTGGCAACGACGATCTGCGGACGCTCCGAAAGCTCGGCGCCATACTGCTCGAGCTCGCGGTTGATGATGTGGTAATCCTCGACCGGATCGCGATCCTCAAAACCACCCGTCATGTCGACGACGTGCATGATCAGGGCCGTACGCTCAATGTGGCGCAGGAACTGGTGACCCAGGCCCTTACCCTCGCTCGCGCCTTCGATAAGACCGGGGACGTCGGCAACGACGTAAGAATATTCACCGGCACGCACCATGCCGAGGTTCGGCACGAGCGTGGTAAACGGGTAGTCAGCAATCTTGGGACGGGCGGCACTCATGCGCGCGATGAGCGATGACTTACCCACGGAGGGAAAGCCCACGAGCGCGGCATCGGCCATAAGCTTCATCTCGAGCTCGATCCAGTGCTCCTCGGCCGGTTCGCCCAACTGGGCAAAGGCCGGAGCGCGACGCACCGACGTCACAAAGTGCGTGTTGCCCAGACCGCCGGCACCGCCGGGCGCCACGACGACGCGCTCGCCGTCGTGCACCAGGTCGGCAATCTCAAACATCGGGGTCTGCGTCTCGGGATCGAGCTCGCGCACCACGGTACCCATAGGGACCTTGAGAATCAGGTCCTCGCCGCTCTTGCCGTTACGACGGGCACCCTGCCCGTGCGTGCCGCGCTCGGCGCGAAAGTGATGCTTAAAGCGGTAATCGATCAGCGAAGACAGCTGAGCATCGGCCTGGATGACGACATTGCCGCCACGACCGCCGTCGCCGCCATCGGGGCCGCCCTTGGGGACAAATGCCTCGCGCCTAAACGACATGCATCCGGCTCCGCCGTCGCCGCCGCACACGTTAATGCGGCTGATATCGGTGAACTGTGACAACAGAATCGCCTCCTACAAAAAAGAGGGAGACCCTTGAATCCTAAAACTCAAGTGCCTCCCACATATGTGCTCTATGAAGGGTGAATTACGCGTTCGCGAGCGGGCGTACGCTGACCCTGTGCTTGATACCCTTGTGGAACTCAACGGTACCGTCGACCAGCGCGAACAGCGTGTCGTCCTTACCACGGCCAACGTTCTCACCCGGGTGGATGTGCGTGCCGTGCTGACGGACGAGAATCGTGCCCGTGGTTACCGTCTGGCCGGCATAGCGCTTCGTGCCAAGGCGCTGACCGCGGGAGTCACGGCCATTACGGGAGGAACCGAGTCCTTTTTTGTGTGCCATTGTGTATACCTACTCTTTCGTTACGAGTGTAATCTACTCGGCGACGGGAGCCTCGGCAACAGCCTCAGCCTCTGCCTTGACAGCCTTCTTGGCGCGGGAGGTAGCCTGAACCTTCACGATCTTCAGCTTGGTGAGCTGCTGACGGTGACCCTTCAGACGACGATAGCGCTTGCGCTTGTGGAACTTGAAGACCAGCTGCTTCTCGCCCTTGAACTGCTCAACGATCTGAGCGGTAACCTTGGCCTTGGCCAGCTTGTCGGGATCGGTGACGATCTTCTTACCATCGTTGAGGAAGATAACCGGCAGGGTGACCTTGTCGCCCTCATTGCCCTCGATCTTCTCGACGGTGATGACATCGTCGGTGGCGACCTTGTACTGCTTGCCGCCCGTGTTAACGATTGCGTACATGTTTACTTGCCCTTCATGCATCAGTTAGTGCAACAGCCGAATATAGTAGCAGGCGAAAATACCCCCGTCAACGAGTATGTGGAGCAAATCCACAAGTTCGCACAGGTATGGGGCTGACGAGTCGGCCCTCGTCGTCCTCGCATGCTTGATTCTGACGCTCGACATCGTAGGAGCAGATGGTCACGAGGTCTTGCATACCGGTGGAAACAATAGGTGCATCCACGCCCGGGGTCAAGCCCTGCAACAAAACATCAGCAGCGGAAAGCAAAATTTCCGGACGCATGGAGCCCTCGTTGTCGGCATGGGTGTCGAGCATGAGCACCAAATGGTCCGGGCGCTCCCCCGCCGTGAGCTCATAGCCCACGAGCGTGTGATCCAAATCCAATCGCTTGCTCTTTTTTCCGCGCGCGTAGTCGATGCCATGGTCCGCGCGCAGCGTGTCGATCGCACGACGCACCTCCTCGGCGCTTACGGGCGCCTCGGGATCTAAGTGCAGGTCGATGCGATACGACAGGCGCGTGAGCTGCGCCGTCAACGCCGGCGTGCGCACGTCGATGTACGCCGCCTCGATAGGCGCCAGATCGGCCGGAGACGCCACAGCCAGGCGCTCAAACGCCTCGTCGAGCCCCACGAACTCGGTCATAAACAGGTCATACCACTCGCAGGTCGACGACGTACCAACCGGTAGCGCCGAAGAGAAGCCCACGCGCATGTGCGGAGAGAAGCCCTGCGTGACGGCATAGGGAAGTCCCGCACGGCGCACGATGCGCTCAATGGTATGGATCACTTCGAGATGGCCCAGGTACTTAAGGCGATCGCGCTTGCCATAGCGAACACGAAGCCTAAAGAGCGAGGGGTTGTCGGTCAGGCGCTCACTCATGCGCGATCACCCATCAATACATTCTTGGCGTGGAGCGTGGGGCAGATCCCGCAGCCGGTGCACGACGTGCGGGTGCAGTCGGGAGTCGTGACGCCCTCGAGCGAGCGACGGTACTCGCGCTCGAGGAAGCCGCGCGTGCAGCCGGGGCTCACGTGCTCCCACGGCAGGCGCCAGTCCAATTCGTAGGGCAGGTGCACGAGCTCATTGAGGTCGATGCCGTTTTTGGCAGCAGCCTCCTTCCAGTTATCGAGCGAGAAATGCTCTACCCAGGCGTCAAAGCGAGAGCCCGAGCGCCAAGCATCGATGATGACGGGCGTCATGTCACGACCGGCGCGGGACAGCGCGGCCTCGATGAGCGAGGTCTCGGCATCGTGGTAATGAACGCGAACGGCACGGTTGCGAACGCTCGTGATAAGCAGCTTCTGGCGACGCTTGACGTCGTCGTAGTCGAGCTGCGGGCACCACTGGAACGGCGTGGCAGCCTTGGGGATAAAGACCGAAACCGAGATGGACACCGAGATCGAGCCGCGACGAGCCTTGGGCACCACGGAACGACCGAGCTCCAGCACGTGATCGGCCAGATTGGCGATGGCCACGATGTCCTCGTCGCGTTCGCCGGGAAGGCCCATCATAAAGTAGAGCTTCATGCGGTTCCAGCCGGCCTCGAAGGCCGCCTTGGCCGCACGGTCCAGGTCCTCCTCGGTCACGTTCTTGTTAATGATGTCGCGCATGCGCTGGCTGCCGGCCTCGGGCGCGAACGTCAGGCCGCCCTTCTTTTCGCCGGCGACCGACTCGGCCATATCCACGCCAAACGAATCCAGGCGCTGCGACGGAATAGACACGCGAATACCCGTATCCTCCAGGCGACGGTTGAGCCTGCCGAGCACGTCGCGAATGCAGGAGTGGTCGGTCGTGGAGAGCGAGGTCAGCGACACCTCGTCATAGCCGGTCTTTTCCAGACCCTGGATCACCGACGAGACGATCTGGTCGGCCGAGCGCTCGCGCACCGGGCGATACGTCATGCCGGCCTGGCAAAAACGACAGCCGCGGGCGCAGCCGCGCAGAATCTCGATAGACAGGCGGTCGTGGACCAGCTGCGCATAGGGTACGCACGACTGCGACAGCGGATTTGTGGCGCCGAAATCCTCGACGACGCGCTTGTAGACCACGGTCGGCGCATCCTTGCCCTCACGCGGCACGGTGTAGCCATGCGGCGAGCAGGGCTCGTCGTGACGAACCTCATAGAGCGACGGCACGTAGTTGCCGGCAATGGATGCAAGCTGCTCGACAATCTGCGCGCGCGGGACCCCTTCGTCACGCAGGCGGCGATGCAGCTGGCAGGTCTCGAGCAGCGATTCCTCGCCCTCACCGATGAGGATGGCATCGAAGAAGGCCGCGTACGGCTCGGGGTTGTACACCGAGGGGCCGCCGGCGATGATGATAGGGTCGTCTTCACCTCGGTCGGCCGCTAACAGCGGAATGCCAGCGAGGTCGAGTGCCTCGAGGAAGTTCGTCACCGCCATCTCGTGCGGCACATGCAGACCGACGATATCAAACGAAGCGACCGGCGCAGCACCTTCGAGCGACAGCAGAGGAATACCCGCCTCGCGCATGGCGTCACCCATATCGGGCCACGGCACATAGCCGCGCTCGCAGGAGATGCCCTCGGCCTGGTTAAGGATGTTGTAGAGGATGGCGATGCCCTGGTTGGGCAGACCGACCTCGTACACATCCGGGTAGATCAGGCAGCAACGGTAGTCGGCATCGGCCTTGGAAAGCGTGCCCCACTCGTGATCGATATAGCGGCTCGGCTTCTCGACCTTGGCGAGCAACGGCTCAATTAAATGAAAACAATCTTGGTATGCAACGCGCAACGGAAAACCCCTAAGCAGCGAGATCTGATGCGTCCTGGTAGGACGCCATAGGACGGGTAGCGCCCGCGACCGTGGTCACCAGATCGCGAACGCGGGAGAACGTGGCAGTGACCACCTCGTTGGCACGGCTGTAGTCGACATCGCGCTCGTAGAGCGAAACAAGCGCACGGCCCATGCCGTAGGTGCCCGCGGCAGCAGTGAGCGCCTTGACGGCAAACCCAATATGCGGCGTCTGCTTGACGAGTGCGCGGGTGACCGCGCGGATCACAAGACCGCCGGCAAGCACGCCCGCGACCTCGTAGCCGCGCTCGGGCTTAATGCCGCGTCCAAAGACGGCAGCGAGCTCAAAGAGCATGCCCACCTGCGCCAGCGCCATAACGGGATAATCGGCGCCCGGCAAAAACACCAGTGCACCGGTCGCCATATTGGTAAGCGCGCACGAGGTGATGATACGATTGGCCGCCGCGATGCGCATGAAGGCAAAGTTCGCCGCAAAAGCCGTTTCCTTGTCGGTGCGATCGAGAATCCAGCGGGCAAGCGTCTCGAGCAGATACGTCTTATCGGTTGCCGCTACCACGCCGAGCATGGGCGTGGACTCCTCGATAAACGGCACCTCCACAGCAGACTCGGCAAGCACGCACACGGGCGCGCCGGCGATCACGAGCTCCTGCACGGCACTCTCCAAGCGGTCGGAACCACACGAGAGCACCAGCACCACATCGGTATCGGTCTTTGGAGCAATTCGCTCCTCCCCCAGACGCTCGACGCGCACAATACCCGAGGTCGTTTGCGGCACAAAGGCGTCACGCACCGTCTCGGCCAGAAAGCGCGAGGCGGACGAATCCAGATAGACCGAGACGCGCACCGGCGTATCGGAATCCTTCTTAACGGACGCGCCCATCTTAAAAGCGCGGGTCAGCTTATCTACGGGAATTTTCATAGCAAACCCCTCCAGCGGTTACGCGGCGCCCGAACGATGCCGCCATATGGATTGTACGATACCCACCGTCAGCAGCTGAATCATCATCGAAGACGAACCGAAGCTAATAAACGGTAGCGGAATACCGGTAATCGGCATCATGCCGATGCACATGCCGATGTTTTCGAAGGTCTGGAACGCCCACATGCCAACGATGCCCACACACGAAAGACGCAAAAACAGCGACTCACACTTAAAGGCGACGCGAATCGTCGAAAAGATCAGCAGCACGTAGAGGCACAGCAGCAAAAAGGAGCCGCAGAAGCCAAAGGTCTCGGACAAAAAGGCGAAGACGAAGTCGGTGTGGAACTCAGGCAGAAAGCCGCCGGCTGACTGCGTCGCATGGCCCAAACCCTTACCAAAGAAGCCGCCCGAGCCAACGGCGATAAGCGACTGCTGCAGGTTGTAGGCATCGTCCGAATCGGCATTATCGGGGTCGATAAAGACCGTCAGACGGTTCATCTGATACTGCTTGATGAGCACATCGTGGCCGAGCAGCGAATCAAAGACCGAATCGAGCGCCAGGACGAGGGCCACCAGGCCCACGAGCAGGGCCAGGGTCGACAGCACCCATTCGCGGCGTGCACCGCTCATGCAGATGACGATGGCGCCCGAAACCAGCACGACCAGGCCCGAGCCCAGGTCACCCATGGCAACGACGGCCAAAAACGGAATGGACAGCATGCCGCAGAGCTTGACGTAGTCGCGAACGGTATCGATGCGACCGTTATGCTGCGAGCCAAGCGTAGCAATAAAGAAGATGGTGATGAGCTTGGCAAGCTCAACCGGCTGGAACGTCAAGCCGATACCGGGAATCTTGATCCAGCCCGTCATGCCCAGACCGCCCGTATAGGACAGACCCGGAATCTTGGGCGAGAAGATCACGATCAGGTCGATGACGAGCAACGCCGTCGAGAAATTGGAAATACCGCGCAGGTCGGAGCGCCAGACCAGCACCGCCAGCACCGCTCCGATGCCAATTCCCAGCAAATGGCGCGAGAACGAAGCATCGGCCTTAAACTGCGAAGCCGACCAGATAATGATGGCACCGTAGGCGACGAGCGCCACAGTAGCCACGAGCACACCGATATGCACCTTTTGGCGAAACGTGCCGCGCGAGGCCGAAAGTTGCTTGTTGACGCGGTCCAGGCTGCTGCGAGAGCCGGTCTTGGTTGAACGGAACAGATCCGCCGGAGAAAAATCCATCGCAACCTCCTATCGAACCGAGGAATCGCCCGAGGCCGAAGAGGTATCGGGCTCGTCATAAATCACGCCGAGCACGTCGCGCACGACATGCATCGCGGTATCTGAGCCACCGCCGCCCTGCTCCAGGACGGTAGCGATGACATACTTGGGATCATCGGCCGGTGCATAGGCGCAGAACCACGCGTATTCGTCCTCGCCGCTTTTCTCGCCCGTGCCCGACTTGCCGTATACCTGCGGCGTCAGGGTGCCAAAGTGCGCCGCCAGGGACGTCGATGCCGTGTAAATCACGTCGTGCATGCCGTTGCGAACAAGAGCCAAATCCGAATCGCTGTTGATCTTGGCCTCCAGGCGCTTCTTCTTGCCCTTGCCATTGTACTTATAGGCATCGCCGTCGCCATCGCGCGACACGGCAGACAAAAATACGTGAGGCACGTACTGTTTGCCGCCGTTGGCAAGACCCATATAGGCGCACGCCATCTGCAGGGGCGTCACCAGGATGTCGCCCTGGCCGATAGCAATGTTGGTCATATCGCCGGCATTCCACTTGCGGTCCTCGGCAGAGGCGTCGGTGAAGTATGACTCTTTCCACTCGGCATCGGGAATACGACCCGCGCCTTCACTCGGCAGATCGATACCGCAGGTCTTGCCTAGGCCCCAGCGACGAAAGACCTCCTGCAGGCCCTCGGGATGTTGCTCGTCATAAAAGAACGCCTTACCCATGTCGTAGAAGACGGGGTCGCACGAGTTGGCGATACCCGACTGCAGCGTCATGGTGCCGTGGCCAGAAGTCAGCCAGCAGCGCTTGCCCCAAGCCTTGCCCAGACCCGTCCAATAACCCGTGCAGTTGGTTGTCTGCGTTGAAGTGTAGGTTCCAAACTCAAGACCGGCCAGTGCCGAGAGCGGCTTGATGGTCGAGGCCGACATGTACTGTCCGCTAATGGCGCGGTTGAGCAGCGGGTGCGAACCCTTGTCATCATTGAGCTCGGTCCACACGTCATTTGAGACGCCGCCGATAAAGACGGACGGATCGAACTTGGGCTGGCTCGCCATGCCCAGGATCTCGCCATTGTTGGGATCGAGACACACCACAGCGCCGTTGCCGGCATTGCTGTAGCCAGTGGTCTTGGCAAGCTCGATAGCGCTCGCCAGCGCCGTCTCGCAGGCCTGCTGGATCTTAAGGTCGAGCGTGAGCTTAATGTCGGAGCCGGCCTTCGCGGGCACGGCGCCGGCCTGACCGGTCACATTGCCCGAGGCATCGACCTTGACGGTCTGCTCGCCACGAATACCCTGCAGCAGGTTTTCGTAGTAGCTCTCAACGCCCGCCTGGCCCACGATATCGCCCGACTGGTACGTAATCTTGCCAGCAGAAGCATCATCATCGCCAGAGGTTTTCTTATTCTGGGCCTCGAGCTGCTCGGAGGTAATGGTGCCGGTATAGCCCAAGATATGGCATGCCGTCTCACCGTATGGATACTGGCGCTCGGTACGCTCGGCAATCTTGACGCCCGGGAACTCGCCGGCGTGTTCCTTGATATAGGCAACCGTGGAGCGACGGACGTCCGTCGCGATGGTATGCAGGCTCTGAGCGCCCTCTGTATTGTCCTGAATATTGCGAAGGACCGCCACATAAGGCATTCCAAGCACGTTGGCAAGATGGCGAACCAGAACCTCATCCTCGGCAAGGTCGCGGTAGGCCACGACAGCAAGTGAGGGACGGTTCTGGACAAGCGCCACGCCATTGCGGTCGAGGATGCGGCCGCGCACAGCGGGTGTGGTAACGGTGCGAGTCTGATTACTATTGGCCTGCTTCTCGTAATAGTCCGACGAGACCATCTGCATGCCCCACAGCTTGACGGCAAGTGCCGCAAACATCGCGCCCACACCCGTGGTGAGGATGGAAAAGCGGCCCTTAAAGGCGGTCGCCGCGGTATTGCCCTCGCCCTCGGTGGCGCGCGGGGCCGTTCCATGCTGTGTATCGTAGGTAAAACGGGAATCGCCTCGACGCATGATGACCAGCGCGACCACGATGGCCACAACCAGCACGATACCGGCGATAATAACCGTCATCTGGGAAGACATCTACGGGCCTCCCCTATTTGAGCTTGCGGGTCTTGGGCTTAAAGCGCATACCCGTCCGGCGTCCGCCACGTGCGGAGAATCCATAGCCGGACTGCGGCACGACGCCGGACATCAAAAACGGAATGGCAACCAGACCCGTCAGGATCGAGGACGGCAGCGCATGGCCGAAGATCGCCACGACAAAGCTCGTCTCCAAACCCATAAACAGCAAGATGATGCTGTAGATCACATTAATGACGAGCGCAAAGGCGCCCACGGTGACGCCGCGCGCACTCGGGGTACCGCCCGTCTGACCGACGGCGCTGTGCACCAGGGCAAAAGAACCCACGGTCAGCAGGAGCGACATAACGCCCACCGGCACGGCAGCGGACAGGTCATAAAACAAGCCGCTGCAAAAACCGCACACGACGGCACGGGTCGGGTCGCCCGAGAACACACTCAGGCACACCAAGATAATCATGAAGTTGACGCGACCACCCGCAATGGAGATCTGCGGTGCCAGGCCTGCCTGCAGCAGCACACACACAATGGCGGCGATTACAAACGTGCGGGAGCTCATCCCCTGCTCGTGTAGATCCATGGACATG
>CABUMZ010000071.1 GCA_902492825.1 uncultured Collinsella sp. | reverse complement strand
AGATCGTGCTTGCCTGTGACGGCATTCCCGTGGGCCTGTGCTCGGGTGCCGATTGGGCAACCGATAAGGTCGAGGAGCACCTGCCGCGCAACACCTGCCCGCTTATCAAGAGCTTTGCCGGCTTTAAGCTGGGCGAGGTCTGCCCTTACATTGAGTCGAGTGACCTGGTGGTGGGCGAGAACACCTGCGATGGCAAGAAGAAGGCCTACGAGTTTTTTGCCACGCAAAAGAACATGTACGTTATGGATATTCCCAACGTGCACGACGAGTCGACGCTCGTGACTTGGAAGGCCGAGGTCAAAAAGCTCGCCGCCAAGATCGAGGAAGAGTGTGGCGTCAAGATTACGACCGAGCGCCTGAAGGCCGCCATCCACGCCGTCAATGAGAAGCGCCGCGCCCTGCAGCGTCTC
This sequence comes from uncultured Collinsella sp., assembly GCA_902492825.1. Classification (GTDB taxonomy): domain Bacteria; phylum Actinomycetota; class Coriobacteriia; order Coriobacteriales; family Coriobacteriaceae; genus Collinsella. Next base: position 9,719 of record CABUMZ010000071.1, on the reverse strand, counting down.
GCTGCCACGCGCGCTGCCGATCCGGCGCCCATCAGCGGTCTCGACAGCCTGCTGACCGTTCAGGCTGCCTTTATGGACGACACGCCGCGCTTGACCGGCGCCATCAACGACATGGCCGCCGAGTGCGAGCAGCGCGTTGAAGCCGGCGAGGGCGTGGCGCCCAAGGGCACCAAGCGCATCCTGTACACCGGTACGCCCATGGCCGTGCCCAACTGGAAGCTGTTCAACCTCATCGAGAAGGCCGGTGGCGTCGTGGTGGGCGAGGAGTCCTGCACGGGCTCGCGCTACTACAAGGACCTGGTCGACGAGTCCGGCGAGACGGTCGACGAGATGCTCGACGCCATCGCCGAGCGCTACTTTAAGATCAACTGCGCTGTTTTTACGCCCAACGAGCAGCGTATGAAGGACATTGTCCAGATGGCCAAGGACCTGCATGCCGACGGTATCGTCGACGTGGCCCTGCAGTTCTGCACGCTCTACGAGATGGAGTCGTTTGCCGTGGAGAAAGCCGCTGAGGAGGCAGGCATTCCGTTTATGCACATCACCACCGACTACGCCGGCGAGGATGCGGGCCAACTGCAGACGCGCATTGAAGCTTTCTTGGAAACCATTTAGGGGTATCCGTCCCGGCGGCTTCCCCAGGCACCCGATCTTGTCGTTCAAACCATCGTTTGCGTACCAAAGTACGCGGCGCTTCTCTTTCACGGCAACCTCGGGCACCTGGGAAAGCCGTTTCCTTGGTTGGTTAAAAGGTTTGTTAAGGAGTTATATGTCGGAATATATTGAGCAGCCGTTGCCGTCTACGTTTGAGGAGTTCAACGAGCAGCGCAAGGCGGCGTTTATTCGCGTTAAGGATTACAAGCAGGCCGGCAATCGCCTGGTCGGCTTCTTGTGCAGCTATACGCCGCTCGAGATTATCGATGCCGCGGGGGCCGCAAGTGTCGCTCTGTGCGGTACGTCCGATGAGGTGATTCCCGAGGCCGAGAAGGTGCTGCCGGCAAACCTCTGCCCGCTCATCAAGTCGACTTACGGCTTTGCCTACTCGCAAAAGTGCCCGTTTACGTACTTTAGCGACATGATCATCGGCGAGACCACCTGCGACGGCAAGAAGAAGATGTACGAGCTGCTCAACGAGCTCAAACGCACGCACGTTCTGCATCTGCCGCAGGGTCGCGATCGCGCCTACGAGCGTGAAGGCTGGTACGAGGAGTGCCGCCTGCTCAAAGAGGAGCTCGAGGGCTTCTACGGCATCACGATTACCGACGATGACTTGCGCGCTGCCGTCCGACGCCGCAACCGTCTGCGTGCGGCGCAACTCGAGATGTTTGCCCTCCAGGCCAACCAGCCTGCGGCCATGAGCGGCGTCGACCTGATGAGCACCATGTTTGCCGGTACGTTCAGCTTTGATATCGAGGCCTATACGCAGCAGCTGGAGCAAAAGGTTGTCAAGCTGCGTGAGACCTACGAGGCTGGAGAGCGCCCGGTCGCGGCAGATGCTAAGCGCATTCTGATCACCGGCTGCCCGGTGGGCGGTGTGATCAACAAGATTGGCCGCACCATCGAGTCCAACGGCGGCGTGGTTGTGTGCATGGACGACTGCTCGGGCGAGCGTACGGCGGCCATGATGATCGACCCGGAGGCTCCCGATATCCTGCGCGCCATCGCCGACCGATACCTGGACATCAACTGCTCGGTCATGACGCCCAACGACGGTCGCATGGAAAATACACTGGCCATGTGCGAGAAGTATCACGTCGATGGCGTGGTCGAAAACGTGCTCCAGGCCTGCCACACCTTTAATGTGGAGAGTGCGCGCATGCAGGAGGCCGTCGAGGGTGCGGGTATTCCGTACATGAAGATCGAGACCGACTACAGCAATGGCGACATGGGCCAGATCGAGACGCGCATCGCCGCCTTTATCGAGACCCTGTAGGGCGAACGCGGCAAGGGGGCAGCCCCTATGCCATATCGATTTGAAAGGAAAAGAAATGATTGAACCCAATGTTGCAATTGGCGTATCTGAGCTAAGTCCTCGTGCTGTACAACGCGCGGCCGAGGCTAACTTCAAAAAGGGTTATTACTGCTGCGAGTCGCTTGTCTACACCATGAAACAAATGCTCGAGCTCGATGTGCCCGATTCGGTCGTGGCCATGGCGTCTGGTATGTCGGTGGGCGCAGGCAAGTCCGGCTGCGCGTGCGGCGCTTTTAATGGTGGCATTCTGGCGATTGGAATGTTGTTTGGACGTACGGAACAGGACGGCCCGACCAATCCAAAATCCGTCAAGTCGATGCAGCTTACGCACGAGCTGCACGATTGGTTTCGCGAGAACAACGGTAAGCATGCCATCTGCTGCCGTATCCTGACAAAGGAATTTGACATGGGCCGCGGCGAGCATAAAGAGCAGTGCATTTACTACACAGGTCTGTGTGCATGGAAGGTCGCCCAGATGGTGTGTCGCGAGTGCGGCATTAAGAATCTGGACGAAGTCGACGAGCCGGCTCCGCGCCGTAAAGTAGCCGATATCGAAATCTAGCAGCAGGTGTCCGGCGAGATGCCGGAACCTGGCATAAGAAGGCCGACGAGGTTAGGAAACCTATCTATATGGATAAGATCAAGAAAATCCCTGTTCCGATTTGCGGCGTCGCGTTAGGTTGTGCGGCCCTGGGTAATCTTTTGCAGAGTTATTCCGAGACGCTGCGCATGGTCTGCGGCGTGGTTTCGGCGCTGTTCCTGCTGCTATTCATTATCAAGGTGGTCGCATTTCCCAAGCTGCTTGCCGAGGATATGACGAACCCGATTATGGCAAGTGTTTCGGGCACTTTCTCGATGGCGCTCATGCTGCTTTCGACCTATATCAAAGGGTATCTTGGTGCCCCGGATGTGGCGTTTGTCGTGTGGGTCGTGGCGAATGCGCTTCATGTCGCGCTGATCGTGTTCTTCACTGCTAAGTTTGTGGCAAAGATTAAGCTCCAAGCCGTCTTTGCCAGTTATTACATTGTGTACGTTGGCATTGCGGTCGCAGCGGTTACCGCGCCTGTGTACGAAGCTACGGCAATTGGCACCGTCGCATTCTGGTTTGGCCTGGTTAGCTTTGTGGCGCTATTTGTTCTGGTGACGATGAGGTATGTCAAGCTGCCCAATGTTCCAGAGCCCGCCAAACCGCTTATCTGCATTTACGCTGCGCCCATGAGCCTGTGTCTCGCTGGTTACGTGCAATCCGTTATGCCCAAGAACCACGCCTTTTTGTTGGCGATGTTTGCCGTTGCGACGGTCATCTATCTGTTCTCCTTGGTTCAGCTGGTCCGCTGCATCTCGCTTCCGTTTTATCCCAGCTATGCGGCGTTTACCTTTCCCTTTGTGATCAGCGCCATCGCATCCAAAATGACGGCTTCCTGTCTTTTGAACATGGGGGCACCGCTGCCGTGGCTTGCTCCCGTTGCGCTTGTAGAGACGGTGATTGCGGCTATTCTGGTGATCTATACCTGCGTGTGCTATCTCGCTTTTTTGAAGGCCTAACGAATGTGGCAAAGGGGCGTCCCCGCGTTGCATAAGAAGGAGGATGTCGTGGTTGGCATTGGTATCGACATAGGCTCGACGGCCGCGAAGGCTGCGGTGGTGGACACGGATGGCGCCATTGCGTGGACTTGCGCGATGCCGACGGGATATTCGTCGGTTGATGCGGCCGAGCGTCTGCGCGGTGAGCTTGCCGCGGCTGGCTATGACGTGGCTGTCGACGACGTGCGCGTGATCGCGACTGGCTACGGCCGTGTCGCCGCGCCCTATGCGCACAAGGTCGTGACCGAGATCACCTGCCACGGCACCGGTGCCGTGCGCCTGTTTGGCGATCACGGCACGGTGATCGACGTGGGCGGTCAGGACACCAAGGTCATCCAGCTTAAAGGCGGTCGCGTGGCCAAATTTGCCATGAACGACAAGTGTGCTGCCGGCACAGGCCGCTTTTTGGAAATCATGGCCGACCGCCTGGGCATTACCCAGCAGCAGATGGCAGACCTCGCCCGCACCGGCGAGCCTACCAAGATTTCCAGCATGTGCACGGTCTTTGCCGAAAGTGAGGTCATCAGCCTGATCGGTCGTGGCGAGCCGCGCGAGAACATTGCGCGCGGCGTGATCGACAGCGTGGTCTCGCGCGTGGCGACCATGGCCGGGCAGGCCGCGGGCGCCCCGTACTACCTGACCGGTGGCCTGTGCGAGAACGCCTTCGTGGTGGAGCGGTTGGGCGAGCTGCTGGGGTCGCCGGTGATCACCTCGCCCCAGGCTCGCTTTGCCGGAGCGATTGGCGCGGCTGTCCGCGCCGCCGCCTTGGCCTAGGGGTGTACCGCGACATGCGCATCCTCAATATCTCGGCACAAAAACCAGATAGCACCGGCAGCGGCACCTACCTTGCCGCGCTCGTGCGCGAACAGATCGAGACGGGGCATCGCGCCGCCGTGCTTTGCGGCGCGGCACCGGGTGATACCCAAGGCGAGCTGGATCGGCGTGCTGCCGTGTTTGCCGTACCGTTCGAGTCGCCCGAGCTGCCGTTTCCCATCTGCGGTATGTCCGATGTCATGCCCTATTCCTCTACACGCTATCGTGACCTGACGCCTTCGATGCTCAGGGCATTTGAGCGGGCATTTGCTGCTGCTATCGATCGGGCGGTGGCTGAGTTTCGGCCCGATCTGGTGCTCTGTCACCACCTGTATCTGGTGACCGCATTGGCGCGCGAGTGCGTCCGGGGCGTGCCGGTTGTTGCCGTGTGTCATTCGACCGACCTGCGCCAGCTGCGTTCGCATGCGCTCGAGCGCGATCGCATCGTAAGTGCGGTTCGTCGGCTCGATGCCGTCTTTGCGCTCCATGCTGAGCAGGCTGAGCAGATTGGCCTGGTGTGCGGCGTCGATGTCGATCGCATCCACGTGATTGGGACGGGCTACGACCATCGCGTCTTCTGCCGCGACGCGAGCGTGGCGAGGCAGCCGGGATCGCTTGTGTACGTGGGCAAGATTTGCTTTAAAAAGGGCGTCGAGTCGCTGGTTCGAGCCGTGTCATTGCCGATTGACGATGACGTCCGCCCATCTGGCTTGGTACTTGTGGGCGGCCGCGGGGACGATGCCGAGTACGCGCGTATCGAGCGCTTGACCGCGGCCTCGGATGTGCCGGTGACGCTGGCGGGGCGCTTGGATAGCGATGAGCTCGTGCGTGCCTACCGCAGTTCCGACGTCTTTGTGCTGCCTTCGTTTTACGAGGGTCTGCCGCTCGTGACGATCGAGGCCCTCGCGTGCGGTTGCAAAGTTGTGGCGACCGATTTGCCCGGCGTTCGTCCCTGGATGGAGGCGATGCTTCCCGGTGCTCCCGTGACGTGGGTGGCATCGCCGCGTATGACGGATGTCGACACGCCCGTGGCGGCCGACCTTCCGTTGTTTGAGCGCGCGCTGGCAGACGCTATCGCGCAGGCGCTTGCGGCGCCGCGTTCGACGTTCGAGCCGTCGGCGGTCTCTTGGGAAGCGTGCATGGCGCGTATACTTAAAGTCGTTGATTTGTTGGAAGGGGGTTCGTATGGCTAAGGACACCATGAAGCTCACGTCTATGACTGCCGCGAGCGGTTGAGCCGCTAAGTTGGCTCCCGGAGCCCTCGCCCAGGTCCTGGGCGACTTACCCAATGTGCATAACGACAACCTGCTCGTGGGGTTCGATACCTCCGACGATGCGAGCGTCTTTCGCATTGGCGATAACTTGGGTCTCGTGCAGTCCATCGACTTCTTCCCGCCGATGGTCGACGACCCGTTTCTATTTGGCCAGATTGCCGCGGCCAACTCGCTGTCGGACATCTACGCCATGGGCGGGCGGCCGAGCCATGCCATGAACCTGCTTTGCATACCCAGTTGCCTGGGCGTTGAGGTTGCCGGCCAGATTCTGGCGGGCGGCGCCGACAAGTGCGTCGAGGCGTGTTGCTCCATCGCGGGCGGTCACACCATCAACGACGACGAGCCCAAGTACGGCCTGTCCGTGAGCGGTTTTGTGCCACTCGACCGCATGCTCGCCAACAGCGGCGCGCACGTGGGCGATGTTCTGCTACTGACCAAGGCGATCGGCTCGGGCATCATCACTACGGCCATTAAGGGCGAGCTCATCGAGCAGGACGAGGCCGCAGCCATGTTTGACTCGATGCGCACCCTCAACGAGGCCCCGATTCGTCTGGCCGAGGGACTCGAGCTTCACGGATGCACCGACATTACGGGCTTTGGCCTGATCGGGCACGCATGCGAGATGGCCGAGGGCTCGGGCGTGCAGATTGAGCTTGCGTCGGGGGCGGTGCCGCTCTTTGATCAAGTGCTTGACATGGCGCGTTTGGGCATTATCCCCGCGGGCTCCTACCGCAACCTGGACTTCTTTGGCCCGCGTGTGGCTGCCGACGAGGACCTGGAGCCGGGCATGCTGGATGCGCTGTACGATCCGCAGACCTCGGGCGGCCTACTCATCGCGGCGCCTACTGCCGATGTGGATGAGCTTGCGCGCCGCCTGGATGCCGAGGGGCGCATCGCCGCCGTTGTCGGGCGCGTGTACGAGGCGGTGCCGGGCGGCCCCGCCGTTCGCGTTGTGCGCTCGTTGTAACCGTAAAATCGGCCGCTCGCATTCTGGGGCGGTCACATTCGAAAGGAAAAGCTATGTCTACCAAAATTGAAGTCAATGCCATGGGCGATGCCTGCCCGCTGCCCGTCGTCAAGACGCTCAAAGCCCTGAAGCAGCTCGATGGCGAGGGCGCCGTCGTGACCTCGGTCGACAACGAGACCGCCGTCAAGAACATTTCCAAGATGGCGCAGGAGAAGGGCTGCACGGCCTCGGTCGAGAAGGTTTCTGACGCCGAGTGGCACGTGACCGTGGCGACCTCTGGCGCCGTTGCCGTGGCTGATCCCGAGCAGGATGGCGCTGCCTTCTGTGATGCCAGCGCCGGCAAGGGCAAGCTCGTCATTTCCGTCTACACCGACTGCATGGGTCGCGGCGACGACGAGCTGGGCCACAAGCTCATGAAGGCGTTTATCTTTGCCGTGACGCAGCAGGAGGAGCTGCCCGCGACCATGCTGTTCTATAACGGCGGCGCCAAGCTCACCGTCGAGGGCTCGCCGGTGCTCGACGACCTGAAGGGCCTGGCGGAGCAGGGTGTCGAGATTCTCACCTGCGGCACCTGCCTGGATCACTATGGCATTAAAGACCAGCTCGCGGTGGGCGAGGTCACCAACATGTACGTGATCGTGGAGAAGATGGAGCAGGCCGTGCGCGTCGTGCGCCCGTAGCGTATTGGTTGGAGTTGCCATGAGGGAGAAGCGCCCGGCGCTTGTCATCACGTTTCCTACCACGGCGGCCGCCATGGGGTGCGAGACCCTATGCATCGAGCGCGGCCTTCCCGGGCGCACGATTCCCGTGCCCGGGGAGGTCGCTGCCGGCTGCGGTCTGGCGTGGAAGGCGTTGCCTGCCGATGAGGAGCTGCTGCGCGGCGAACTCGCCGCGGCGGGCGTTCCTACCGAGGGCTATACCGTGATTGATATGTGGGAGGTCGTGCGATGATCTACCTGGATAACGCAGCGACGACCATGCACAAGCCGCAGACGGTCATCGATGCCGTGGTGCAGGCGATGTGCTCGCTCGGCAATGCCGGACGCGGTGCGACGTCGGGCGCGCTCGACGCGGCGCGTACCATCCACGGTTGTCGCGCCAAGCTTGCGCGCCTGTTGGGCTGCCCGCGGGCTGACCGTGTGTGCTTTACGCCCAACTCCACCGCGGCGCTCAACACCGCCATCTGTGGCGTGGTGCGCCCCGGCGACCGCGTGGTCACGACGGTGCTCGAGCACAACTCCGTGCTGCGTCCGCTCAACCGCCTGGCGGCGAAGCGGGGTGTGACCGTTGAGCATGCTGGCTGCGACGCGGACGGCGTTCTCGATTATGACGAGCTCGAGCAGCTGGTCACGCCGGGCACGCGTGCCGTGGTGGTGACGCACGCCTCCAATGTGACCGGCAATGAGGTCGACATTGCGCGCGTGGCCGCCATGGCCCATGCGGCAGGCGCGCTTGCGATCGTCGACGCCTCGCAGTCTGCCGGCGCGATGTATGTCGATATGCAGGCTATGGGCCTCGACGTCGTGTGCTTTACCGGCCACAAGGGGCTCATGGGTCCGCAGGGGACCGGCGGCCTGGCCGTGGCGGAGGGCGTTGACGTGGCTCCGTGGGCCATGGGCGGCACGGGCGTGCACAGCTTCGATGCGTTGCAGCCGCTTGAGTGGCCCACGCGCCTTGAGGCGGGTACGCTCAACGGTCACGGCATCGCGGGCCTTTCCGCAGGTCTCGACTTTATCGAGGCGCAAGGCGGGGTCGAGGCGATTGCTGCCCACGAGCGTGCGCTCGCTGATCGCTTCCTTGCCGGTGTGCGCGAAATTCCCGGCATTGCGCTCTACGGTGCGTTTGACCAGCCCGTGCGCTCGGCGATCGTTTCACTCAACGTGGGTGATATCGACTCTGCCGAGATCTCGGACGTGCTCATGCAGGGGTGGGGGATTGCGACGCGCCCCGGCGCCCATTGCGCTCCGCTCATGCACCGCGCGCTCGGGACCGAGCGCCAGGGTGTCGTTCGCTTCTCGTTTGGGTATTTCAACACGGAAGAGGAAGTCGACACCGCGATTGACGCTTTGCGCGATTTAGCCTGCTAAAGCTGCTAGACCGTTTATACTTGCGGGACGGGTGTTTTTGCCCGTCCCGTTTTTGTTTCGACCCGAAAGGTGGTCCTATGGCCTCATCCGCTCCGCGCGGTTTGCGCTCCGACCATGTCGTCACCGTCGGCATCGCCCTGTTCTCGATGCTCTTTGGCGCCGGCAACCTTATTATTCCGCCGCTGCTGGCGCTGCAGGCAGGCTCTGCCACGCCGGTCGCCATGCTCGGCTTTCTGATTGCCGCCATCGGCCTGCCCGTCATGGGATTTATTGCCGTCGCGCTTGCCGGAACGGCGCGCGAGCTTGCCGGCCGCGTGCACCCCAAGTTTGGTGAGTTCTTTGTCGCGGCGGTGTATCTGGCCATCGGCCCGTGCCTGGCCATTCCGCGCACGAGCTCCACGGCCTTCGAGATGCTGGTGCCGCTGCTGCCCGAGGGCGTTTCGCTCGGCACGGCTCGCCTGGTCTTTGCCATCGGGTTCTTCGTGGTCGCGTTTGCGCTCACGCTGCGCCCGGGTGTCATCACGCGCGTACTTGGTCGCATTACGGGCCCTGCGCTTATCGCGCTCATCGTGCTGGTCGTGGGTGCTGCCGTGATCTCGCCGCTGGGTCCCGCTTCCGCGCCGCAGGCTCCCTACAATGCCGGTGCTGCCGTGCAGGGCTTTCTGACCGGCTACCAGACCATGGACCTGCTCGCGTCGCTCGCCTTCGGCATCATCATCGCCGAGACCATCCACGAGCTGGGTGTTACCGATGACAAGCGCGTAGCCTTCGAGATTTCGCGTTCCGGTGTGATCGCCGGCGTGCTCATGGCCATCATCTACTGCGGCTTGGGCCTTGCCGGTATGCAGCTCGGCACCGTGATGCCCGACGCCACCAACGGCGCCGCTATCCTTGCCCGTTCGGCCTCCATGCACTTTGGCCTTGCCGGTACGGTTGTGGTCTTTGCGATTTTCTTCCTCGCCTGCATGAACGTGTGCATTGGCCTCATCAGCTGCTGCTCGCGCTACTTCTGCGAGACGTAT
>CABUMZ010000070.1 GCA_902492825.1 uncultured Collinsella sp. | reverse complement strand
GGCAAGGCATGACCAGAAGGTCTATGCCTTGCCTTTTTCATGCCAACTTGTTCGCCCTGGACGTCGCTTGCTGTCCGTCCTCTACCTGCGGCGTTGACTTGGTTGACACTTAGAACATCGATGTAGTCATTGGGGACGTTCTTAAACGACTGCCCAACGGCTGTTGAGCACATGGCTCGCATGACAGCCGTCTCTTTTATGTTTCCTTTAGCCGTTGCTGCCTAGGATGGGGGTTAGTCGGTAGGAAGGGAGCGTCTATATGGACGACGCGAGCGAGCGTGCAATCGAAGAGGACATGCTCGATCAGTTCAATTACTTTGATGATGAGGATGAGGAGCTAATCGATCGTCGCGAGCCGGCATCGCTTGACTCATTTGATCTGGTCGATGAAGAGCCCGACGAGGACGAGGGCGAATTAACGGAGCCCCCACAGCCTTCGCGCCTTGACTCGCTGCTTTCGAGAGCCCCCATGCACCACGGCGTTCGTGCCGGCGCGCTCCATATGAAAACTGACTGGCACCAGATCGTGACGGCAGGCGATGAGCTTGCCGTCGATGCGCCACTCACCGATAAGTCATCCATCATCTGCCGCACTGGCATGCTTATGCTGGCAAGCGGAACAGGTGCCTGGCGCGTGCGCGATACCATGAATCGTGTTGCTGCCGTACTCGGCGTCACGATTCACGTCGACCTGAGTCTTCTGTCGTTTGAGTGCACTTGCATCGAAGATGGCCACTGCTTTAACGAGGTTGTCAGCCTGCCCACAACGGGAGTCAATACCCATCGCATTTGGATGATGGAGAGTTTCCTCAAGGAAATCGAGACCTATGGTCGTCGCTTCACGGTACACGAGTATCACGAGATGCTCAAGACCGTTGAGAGTTCAAAACCCGATTACTCTCCCTGGCAACAGGGCCTTGCGGCAGCTTGTGCTTGCGGCGCCTTCGTCTTTTTGCTCGGCGGCGGCCCTATCGAGATGGCCTGCGCGTTTGTGGGCGCGGGTGTCGGCAACTTTGCCCGCTCCCATATTCTCAAGCAAGGCCTTGGTCAGTTCAGCGCGCTGACGACCGGCGTTGCGCTCGCTTGCGTTTCGTATCTGCTGGCATTGCTCGGCCTTGGCCAGGTCATACCGGGGGCAATGTCGCACCAAGAAGGCTATATCGGCGCCATGCTCTTTGTGATTCCCGGCTTTCCGCTCATTACGGCAGGCCTCGACATCGCTAAGCTCGACATGCGAAGTGGTATCGAGCGCCTGTCATATGCCGTATCGATTATTGTGATGGCGACGCTCGTAGGTTGGATGGTTGCCGAGTGTGTTGGCCTGGCGCCGGACGACTTTGCGCCGCTCGGCCTTTCGCCGCTTGCTCTTACGCTCCTGCGCGTGGTGATGAGCTTCGTTGGCGTATTCGGCTTCTCGGTGATGTTCAACAGCCCGGTAAAGATGGCCGCGGCAGCTGGGCTGATCGGCGCCGTGTCCAATACCCTGCGTCTGACCCTTGTCGATGCGCCGACGATGATTCCCTTCCTGGGCCTCAGCACGGGAATGCCTCCCGAGGCAGCAGCGTTTATCGGCGCGCTGGTATCGGGTCTGCTGGCAAGCTTGGCCGAAGTCAAGCTCACCTACCCGCGTATCGCTCTCACGGTGCCTTCGATTGTCATTATGGTGCCGGGTTTGTATCTGTATCGCTCGATGTATTACATGTGCACCTTCGACACAGTCAATATGCTCGGCTGGTTTGTGCGCGCAGTGCTCATCGTGGCGTTTTTGCCCGTTGGCCTGGGTGTGGCGCGTACGCTCACCGACCCTCGCTGGCGCCACACCAGCTAATTGGTGCAAGGGGGACAGGTTACTTTGCACCAAATGAGTTGCGGTGAAATAGGGACTGAATTGTTGCTTAAAGGGTCAAAACAGTCCGTATTCCACCGCAACTTATGGGGTCGGGGGTTTTGGTACCCTGCATCTCCACAAACTCAACGCTTACGAAGCGCGCGCCGTTCGTGTTAGGGTAGTTCCACCACATAAGTAGTCGCAGACGCGCGTAACACGGGCGGGCGAGATGAAGTCCCAACAGCTCCATCTTGCCCGCCCGTTTTTGTTGCGTGGTGCCGCGGCGTAACACAGAAAGGAATCTGCCCTTCATGCCTATCAACAAACGAGAGAGCCTGCTGTTCACCTTTATCATGTGCTTTTGCATGGTGCTCTGGATGAGCATCTACAACGTTGCCCTGCAGCACGGGGCCATCAACGGCGAGGTCGTTGCCGCTGCGTGGCTCGGCTTCCCCGTTGCCTACATTTTTGCCATGTGCTGCGACTGGTTCGTCGCCAGCCCGCTCGCCAAGGGTTTCGCCTTTAAGTACTTGGTCACGCCGGGCAAGAGCTCGCCGCTTGCCATGACGCTCGCCGTCAGCTCCTGCATGGTCGTTCCCATGGTTATCATCATGTCGCTGTACGGTGCCTGCGAGGGTCTGACGCACATGCCCGGCGGCATCCTTGCGAACCTGTATTCCGTGCCCGCGATCTGGATGATCAACATCCCGCATAATTTTGTGATGGCGCTGCCGTGGAACCTTTTGGTAGCCGGTCCGATTTCCCACTTCGTCTTCCGTCGCGCCTTCCCTGTGGGGACGGTTTTCGAGGAGGAGCATGCCGAGCTCTTGGAGCAGGCTATGGCTCCTGAGTGCGAGTAGCTCGCTTAGGGATCTGCTGAGCGCGGGCGACTTGCTTGGTTGGAGCCCTAAGCGTGGATAGCTCTCTCGGCGACATCGCGGGCGTGAGCGGTGCGCATGACCGGAGGGCCCGTGCTGCTCCATTGCCCGACGTGCTAGCGCGCAGAACAATCTGTTGGTGCATTCGGCGGCTGCTGAAGCGTTTCGGCAGCCGCTTTTTATACGGAGTTTAAATACAACAGTCTGTTGTATTACGTAGAGTGGTATATCTCTAGCGGGAAAAATGCGAGAGACGGAGCATTATGGCGTTGCTAGTAGGACTGGACGTAGGGTCGACGACGACCAAAGTTTACGCGATGCACGAGGATATGACCGAGGCGTGGTGGGGATATCGCCGCCACGGGGCGTGTCAGACAGCGAGCGTGCGCGCCATGCTCGGCGAGCTCGCCGAGCGCTTTCCCCATGAGTCACTGCGCGTTGCGGTGACCGGCTCGGGTGCGCGCGATATCGCGACCGCGCTGGGCGCCTCGTACGTTCAGGAGGTGGTCGCCAACGCGCTCGCGATCAGCAGGTTCTATCCGCAGACGCGCTGCGCCATCGAGCTGGGCGGCCAAGACGCCAAGATGATCTTCTTCCGCACCAACGATAAGGGAGACATCGAGGTTGCCGACATGCGCATGAACGGCTCGTGCGCAGGCGGTACCGGTGCATTTATCGACGAGATGGCAAAGCTCATGGGGGTCGGCACCGAATCGGGCGAGTTCGAGCAGCTCGCAAGCCGGGGAACGACCGTCCACGAGGTCTCGGGCCGCTGCGGCGTGTACGCAAAGACCGATATCCAGCCGCTGCTCAACGAGGGCATTCCTACCACCGACCTGGCGCTTTCGGCGCTTCACGCGGTCGCCCGCCAAACGATCGGCGGTCTGGCCCAGGGTATCGACATCGAGCCGCCGGTAATCTTCGAGGGCGGTACGCTCGCCTACAACCCCACACTGGTCCGCGTGTTCCGGGAGCAACTGAATCTATCGGACGATCAGGTTATCGTCCCGCGCGATCCGCAGATCATGGTCGCGCGCGGTGCCGCCCTGTCGCTGACCGACATGTTCGCATCGTCCCAACCGATCGACCTTCCCGACGCTTTTGTCCGGCTGGATAAGCTCGAGACGGTCGCGCCCGCAAGCGGGGAGGGACGTCTTGCCCAGCCCTTTTTTGCCACACCTGCCGAGCAGGCGGATTTTACGGCACGCCATGGCAAAGAGACGCCGGCAAAGGGTCCGGATGCGTATGCGCCCGGAGAGACGGTGCGTGTGGCGCTCGGTATCGATTCGGGGAGCACGACGACCAAGTTCGCCCTGGTCGATGAGGCGGGTGAGCTTGTCGATTCGTTCTACGCGTCTAATAACGGCAGACCGCTCGACGTCGCCCAACAGGGTCTTGTCAGCTTGAAGAACCGCTGGGAGACAGCGGGAGTCACGCTTGCGATCGATGCCGTGGGCACCACGGGATACGGCGAGGAGCTTTTCGCGCGCGCGTTCCACGCCGACTACCATACGGTCGAGACGGTCGCGCACGCCCGCGCCGCGTGCGCATGCGTTCCCGATGCGACCTTCGTGCTCGACATCGGCGGACAGGATATGAAGGCCATCTGGCTCAACCACGGCGTGCTGACCGATATCGTCGTCAACGAGGCGTGCTCTGCGGGCTGCGGCTCGTTCCTCGAGGGTTTTGCCAAAAACCTCGGAATAGCCGTTGAGGATATCGCGACCGAGGCATTTTCGTCCAAAGCCCCCGCCGTTCTCGGCAGCCGCTGCACGGTGTTCATGAACAGCAGCGTCGTTTCCGAGCAGCGGCGCGGTAAGGGTCCGGGCGACATCATGGCCGGTCTCTGCCGTTCGATTATCGAGAACGTGTTCACCAAGGTCATTCGCGTTTCAAATCTCAACCGTCTGGGCGACAAAGTCGTCGTCCAGGGCGGCACGTTCCGAAACGACGCGGTGCTGCGCGCATTCGAGCAGTATCTGGGCAAACCCGTCACGCGTGCGCCCCACCCGGGGCTGATGGGCGCTATCGGTATCGCCCTGCTCGCGCGCGAGGAATGCCGCAAGGGCGACGCCGGCACGTCGTTTATCGGGCTCGATGCCGTGGAGCGCTTCGAGCATCGCGAGTTCGGCGGCGTTACCTGCCGTCGGTGCAACAACCGCTGCCAGCGCGCGGTCGTGGCATTTGGCGACGGCTCGCTTTACGTCACGGGCAATCGCTGCCCGCGCGGCGGCGCCATCTCATGGGATGAGCTCGTGCGCGAGGTTCCCGCGGCGGAGGAGCTGCGTCCGCAGGGTGCTTGCGAGGCACAGGCACCCGGCACGGGGCGCGACCGGACCGCGGCTGCCCCCAATCTCTTTGTCGACCGCGAGAAGCTGCTGTTCGAGTCGTACCCCACGGTTCCCGTCAGCGGGGGGCGCGATGTCACGATCGGCATTCCCCGTGTGCTCGAGTTCTGGGACACCATGCCGTTCTGGTCGACGTTCTTCAGCACGCTCGGCTTTAAGGTGCGCGTCTCGGGACGCAGCACCAAGGCGATGTACGAGCGCGGTCTGGCGCACGTCACATCCGACACCGTGTGCTTCCCGGCCAAGCTCGTCCACGGGCACATCCGCAATCTCGTCGACGCGGGCGTCGATCGCATCTTCATGCCCATCATCACGACGGTGCCCACCGAAAACACCGCCTCTACCAGCGAGTGGATGTGCGCCGTCGTAAAGGGATACCCCTACGTGATGCGCAATTCCGATAACCCGGAGGAGCGTTTCGGCGTTCCGTTCGATACGCCGCTGTTCCACTGGTACGACGAGGGCGACCGAAACCGCCAGCTCAAGGCGTGGTGCAAGGAGACCTTCGATATCGATGCCGACCTGGTTGCCAAGGCGACCGAGCAGGCGGACCGCGCGCAGCAGACGTTTGAGAACCAGCTGCAGCTGCGCGGCAGGCAGGTGCTCGAGAACCTGCGCGAGGACGGCGGCTACGCGGTGGTGATCGCTTCGCGCCCGTACCACAACGACCCGCTGGTCAACCACGGGCTGCCCAAGCTCTTCTCTGAGCGCGGCATCCCCGTGCTGACGCCCGATGCGGTGCCGGGGGTCTGCAACGTCGACCTTTCCAACAGCCGCATCGACATCGTGAACAACTACCATGCGCGCATGCTGTCGTGCGCGGTCATCGTCGCATCGACGCCCGAGCTCGAGCTCGTGCAGATGGGCAGCTTCGGCTGCGGCCACGATGCGTATCTCACCGACGAGATCGCGCGCATGATGGGCGAGATGGGCTCCAAGGTTCCGATGATGATCAAGCTCGATGAGAGCGACGTCGCCGGTCCCATGGGCATTCGCGTGCGTTCGTTTATCGAGTCGGTCAACCGTCGTCGCGCGGAGGAGCGTGCCGAGGGCGCCCGGGTGCACGCGGTCCATCCGCTCGACGACCCGTATAAGGTCAAGTACACCAAGCGCGACCGGCACGACAAGATCGCGCTGGTCCCCAACACCTCCCATGCGTTCTGCAGGCTCATGACCGCGGCGATGCGCAATCAGGGCGTGCGCGCCGAGGCCCTTGATATCGGGCGCGAGGATGCCATCCGCCTGGGCAAACGCTATGTGCACAACGACATCTGCTTCCCCGCGCAAATCGTGATCGGCGAGGCACTCGCGGCACTCGAGAGCGGTAAGTACGACCCGCACGACGTCGCCGTGGTGACTGGCAAGTATATCGGCGACTGCCGCCTGACGCACTACATGCCCCTGCTGCGCCGCGCGCTCGACGACGCGGGATACGACTATGTCCCGGTGCTCACCAACGACGACGTCGATGCCCACAATGCGCATCCGGGCTTCAAGCTCGGCCTTGGCCCGAGCATCCAGATCGCCTACGGTCTTCCCATGATCGATGCCCTCGAGGCCATGCTTAGGCGCATCCGTCCCTACGAGCTCGAGAAGGGCGCGGCGGACGCTGCGTTCGACCGCGCGCTCGATGAGGTTATCGAGGGCATGGAGCGCTCCGGGCTGAGAGGCCAGGCGACGGGCTTCAAACGCGCGCTTGCGATCATGGACGCCGTTCCGTACGACCGCTCGAACCCGCATCCGACCGTTCTCATCGTGGGCGAGTACCTGCTCAATTTCCATCTCGGCGCCAACCACGAGATCGAGCGCTACCTCGAGGACAACGGGCTCGAGGTCATCGAGGCGCGCATGACCGACGTGATCCGCAAGACCTATTTCTACAAGCATGCGCAGTCGCGCGAGTTCCACGTCGACCTGTCGCTGCCCGAAAAGGCCTGGTACGCCACGGCGGACAACCTGTTCGAGCTCGCGCACGACCGTTGCGACCGCCTGGGCGCGGCGAGCCCGCTCTACGAGCCGCCGACGCGCATGCCCGAGCTCGTGCGCGCGAGCGATAAGATCCTGCACCATACGTTCGATGCGGGCGAGGGCGTGCTGATTCCGGCGGAGATCCTCGAGCACGCCAAGCGCGGCTGCCGCAACTTCGTGATCCTGCAGCCGTTCGGGTGTCTGCCCAACCATGTCGTGGGGCGCGGGCTCATCCATGCGCTCAAGGAGCAGTATCCCACGGCGCAGTTCCTGCCGCTCGACTACGATCCCGACGTGAGCTTCGCCAACGTGGAGAACCGTCTTCAGATGCTCATCATGAACGCCAAGGCGCAGGGGTGCGGTGAGGCGCATGGCGAGACCGCGTAAGGACGCCGATGCGCCCGATGCACGCACCCGTATCATCGAGGCGTTTTGGGAGCTCATCGAGAACAACAGCATCTTCGAGCTGTCGGTTGGCGAGGTGACCCGCGCCGCCCAGTGCAATCGCGGAACGTTTTACTACTATTTTCACGATTTCGATGAACTCGTCGCCATCGCCATAGCCCAGCTGCTGCAGGATAACGAGCTCATCACCGATGTCCTCTGGCATTTTTCGAGCGAGGGCGACCTTTCGGCGTTCGACCGGCGCGACGTCCGCTGCCTGCTGCGGCGCATCGTCATCACCATGAGGGCGGGTGCCGCCGAGCAGGTCGTGCAGGGCATCCATACGATCATCATCGACCGCGTGAGAGAGATCGTCCACCCCGACGGAGAAGAGCTCAAGGCAGATTCGAGCTTTGCGGTGGGCTTTCTGGTCTCGGGCATCATGGGCTTTGTGATGGCGGTCGGCTTTGCCCGGGAGGGCGGCGAGGAGATAGACCTCGAGCAGCTGGGGGACAGCGCGTGCGCGTACCTGAGGGCGGTCTCCATGCAGACGGTGGAAACGGTCGCGCAAGTCGAGGGCGTCGATACATCCGAGCTGCTCGAACGCGTCTCCAAGGAGGCCGATGCCTATCGCGCATCGCGTGCGACGAGTCCCGACGTGGTGAAAGACGCCTAGGGTTTCTCTTGCGGGGCGCCTGTCGCGCATCGCGCGGTGAGTCCCGCGATGCGGTCATAACCTGCATTCATGTGAGCCGGGTTTATAGATATTCCTCCAGCTGTTAACATAGACAACCTGTGGGTAAAGAGACAAAAGCGCCGCCGACGGGCGGGCGTTTTGATTTCGATGAACTCATGTAAGGAAACGAGCATGTTAGATAGATTTACCGATCGAGCGCGCAAGGTCATGTCGATGGCCAAACAGGAGGCGCTCGATCTTCATTCAAATAAGGTGGGCACCGAGCACCTGCTGCTGGCGCTTGCCAAGGAGGACGAGGGCATTGCCGCCGAGGCGCTGCGTTCGCTCGACATCTCCTACGATGACATCATGGATACTCTCAAAGAGGTCCAGACCACGGTTCCCGAGCCCAGTGAGGAGACCGAGGCGGCCAAGCTCGCCTTTGCGCCGCTCGTCATTAGCGTGATGGAGCGTTCGTTCCGCGTGGCGCGTGAGAACAACCAGACCTACGTGTCGACCGAGCACTTGCTGATCGGCATCGTCGAAGAGGGCAACGGCATGGCCATGGACATCCTCATGCGCCTGGGTGTGTCGTCCGCCTCCATCAAAAAGGCTATCGAGAAACTCACCGCCAAGGACCAGGACAAGAAGCGTCCGCTCGCCGGCGCCGGTGCCGGGCGTCCCGGTGCGGGCCTGCCGTTCTTTAGCGGCTCGGATGCCTCTCAGCAAAAGGGGAGTGGCACCGATACGCTTAAGCAGTTCGCGACCAACCTCACGCAGAAGGCGCGCGACGGCGAGCTCGACCCTGTAATCGGTCGCGAAAAGGAAGTCCAGCGTATGATGGAAATTCTTTCGCGCCGCACCAAGAACAACCCGCTCATTCTGGGCGACCCCGGCGTGGGCAAGACGGCCATCGTCGAGGGCCTGGCTCAGCAGATTGCAGCCGGCAACGTGCCCGAGAACCTCATGAACCAGAATATCTGGACGCTCGACCTGCCAGGCCTCGTTGCGGGTGCCAAGTATCGCGGCGAGTTTGAGGAGCGCCTCAAGAACGTGATCCAGGAGGCCACCGAAGCCGACGACGTCATCCTGTTTATCGACGAGATGCACACTATCATCGGTGCCGGTTCTGCCGAGGGCTCCATCGACGCGAGCTCCATGCTCAAGCCCGTGCTCGCGCGCGGTGCCTTCCAGATTATCGGCGCCACCACGGCCGAGGAATTCCGCAAGTACCTCACCAAGGACCCGGCCTTCGAGCGTCGCTTCCAGACCATCGATGTCGAGGAGCCGAGCGTCGAGGACACGGTCAAGATCCTGACCGCGCTCAAGCCGCGCTACGAGGAGCACCACCATGTGCGCTATACGCAGGGTGCTATCGAGGCCGCCGCGAACCTTTCCAACCGCTACATCCAGGATCGCTTCCTGCCCGATAAGGCTATCGACCTCATTGACGAGGCCGGTGCCCGCGCTCGCATCGCCGCGAATCGCGCGCCCGAGCCGGTGCGTGAGGCCGAGCATCGCGTGGAGGAGCTTAAGGCCGCCGCGCAGGAGGCCACCGAGAGCGACGACATGAACAAGGCCGCCGAGATCACTGAGCAGCAGAAGGCCGCCGAGATTGAGCTCGCCGAGGCCAAGGCTGCCTGGACCGCCGAGCTCGACGCCAGCCCGCTCACCATCGATGTCTCCCAGATCGCCGACATCGTGTCCGTGACTTCGGGCGTGCCGGTGTCTTCGCTTACCGAGAGCGAGAGCCGTCGCCTGCTGCAAGCCGAAAGCGTGCTCAAGACTCGCATCATCGGTCAGGATGAGGCTGTCGAGGCAGTTGCCAAGGCCGTGCGCCGCAGCCGCTCGCCGCTCAAGGATCCGCGTCGCCCCGGCGGCAGCTTTATCTTCCTGGGTCCCACCGGCACGGGCAAGACCGAGCTCGCCAAGACGCTCGCCGAGTACCTCTTTGGCAACAAGGATGCGCTCATCAGCTTCGACATGTCCGAGTTCGGTAGCGAGTTCGAGGTCTCCAAGCTCATCGGTAGCCCTCCGGGTTACGTCGGTCACGACGAGGGTGGCCAGCTCACCAAGGCCGTTCGTCGCCATCCGTACTCGGTCGTGCTGTTCGACGAGATCGAGAAGGCGCACCCCGATATCTTCAACATCTTGCTGCAGGTGCTGGAGGAGGGTCGTCTGACCGATAGCCAGGGCAAGACGG
>CABUMZ010000069.1 GCA_902492825.1 uncultured Collinsella sp. | reverse complement strand
CCAACAGGACAGCACGGCAAGAAAGCACGTCCTCGCGCCCGCCATGGTGCTCCCCGCGCTTGGCGCCGTATGCGTCGCCGCACTTGCCTTCGCGCCGCTTGACTGGGCAGGCATCGCCACCGCCCGCGCCGAGCAACTCCGTCCCGAGCTTGCCCAGAACGCGACCTCCGCCCAGGACAACGGAGCCAACGACAAGGGCGCCGAGCCCGCATCCGGCAAAGATTCCCAGCCCAGCGACACCGCATCCGAAGACGCCACCAAGCAAAAACCCAAAGAGGGACCTATCGCCGAAAAGGTCCCGAAGAACCTTGACTGGAAGAGCTTTACCTACGACGAGGCGACCGGAACCTGCGACGCCCGCGTGCTCATGATTGGCGACTCGGTCACCGCAGGTGCCCAACCTGGCATTCAGGCGGTGCTTCCCAACGCGTACATCGACGGCGTGGTGAGCCGCCAGTTCTACACCTTCCAGGATGTCTATGCACAGGACAGTGCCAACTACGATCCAAGCGTGGTCATCTGCGCGCTTGGCACCAACGGCCTCATCCGCGACCCCCAGCAGGTGCAGGACGTGATTAATGCCGTGGGCGGCAAGCCCATCTACTTTGTGACCGTGCGCGTACCGCTCGAGCTACAGGACCGCAATAACCAGATGATTCGTGACGTCTGCGCTCAAAACGACAGCGCCGGCGTCATCGACTGGAACGGTGCCTCAGAGGGCCACAGCGAATACCTCGTCGACGACGGCACACACCTCACCCAGGCGGGAATCGACACCTACGCTGCCCTCATACGCCAAGCCATCTGCGGGCACTAGGCAACGCAAAATCGGCGCTTGCGCGGTGCCCACGTCACGCCCATACATCGAGCTTGCCGTTTTGCTACGCCCCCACTCGCGGGTTAGAATGGTTAACTGTTTGGAAATAATCCGTACAACCGCTATGGGAGGATACGTGAACCGCACCAAAATCGCGCAGCTCTATGCCGATGCCGAGTCGCTCGGCGGCCAGACCGTCACCGTCGCCGGCTGGGTCAAGTCCGTCCGCGACATGAAGAACTTTGGCTTCGTTACACTCAACGACGGCAGCTGCTTCCGCGACCTGCAGGTCGTCATGAAC
This sequence comes from uncultured Collinsella sp., assembly GCA_902492825.1. Taxonomy (GTDB): domain Bacteria; phylum Actinomycetota; class Coriobacteriia; order Coriobacteriales; family Coriobacteriaceae; genus Collinsella. The sequence goes on along the minus strand of CABUMZ010000069.1, from coordinate 9,169 downwards.
CGCGAGGCGCTCGACAACTACGACGAGATCGCCCACCAAAACGTCTCTGCCGCCCTTATCTGCACCGGCACCGTCAAGCTGACCCCCGATGCGCCCCAGCCCTTCGAACTTTCTGCCACCTCCATCGAGGTCGAGGGCGTCAGCGCCCCGGATTACCCGCTGCAGAAGAAGCGCGCAACCGTCGAGTTCCTGCGCACCCAGCAGCACCTGCGCCCGCGCACCAACCTGTTCCGCGCCGTGTTCCGTATCCGCTCTGTCGCGGCTGCCGCCATCCACCGCTTCTTCCAGGAGCAGGGCTTTGTCTACGTCAACACCCCCATCATCACCACGAGTGACTGCGAGGGCGCCGGCGAGATGTTCCGCGTGACCACGCTCGACCCCAAAAACCCGCCCCTCACCGAGTCCGGCGAGGTCGACTGGAGCCAGGACTTCTTTGGCAAGCATGCGAGCCTCACCGTGTCCGGCCAGCTCAATGCCGAGAACTTTGCCATGGCCTTTGGCGACGTGTACACCTTTGGCCCCACCTTCCGCGCCGAGAACTCCAACACCACGCGCCACGCCGCCGAGTTTTGGATGATTGAGCCCGAGATGGCATTTGCCGACCTCAACGACTACATGGATAACGCCGAGGCTATGCTCAAGTACGTCCTTAAGGACGTTATGGCCACCTGCCCCGACGAGCTCAACATGCTCAACAAGTTTGTGGACAAGGGTTTAATCGAGCGCCTGAACCACGTGGCAAACTCCGACTTTGCCCGCGTTACCTACACCGAGGCCGTCGAGATCCTGGAGCAGGCCGTCGCCGCCGGCCACAAGTTCGACTATCCCGTGAGCTGGGGCATCGACCTGCAAACCGAGCACGAGCGTTTCCTGACCGAGGAGCACTTTAAGCGCCCGACCTTCGTAACCGACTACCCGGCCGAGATCAAGGCGTTCTACATGCGCATGAACGAGGACGGCAAGACCGTCGCCGCCGCCGACTGCCTGGTCCCCGGTATCGGCGAGATTATCGGCGGCTCCCAGCGCGAGGAGCGCCTGGATCTGCTCGAGGCCCGCATCAAGGACCTGGGCATGAATCCCGAGCAGTACAAGTACTACCTTGACCTGCGCCGCTACGGTTCCTGCAAGCACGCCGGCTACGGTCTGGGCTTCGAGCGCTTGGTCATGTATCTGACCGGCGTGGGCAACATCCGCGACGTCCTGCCGCACCCGCGTACCGTGGGCAACGCCGACTTCTAATCTCCACAGCGCACCCAGCGCATTACAGCACATCGCGCCAGCGCCTCTCGGCAAGCCGAGGGGCGCTTTTTTCAACAGCATCCGTCAAGCTTTTGGCAAGGTTTTGGTCAGTTAGGCAGGGTTGTTGAAAACTCGACCCGCCGTTTGCCGGCAACCATCGACCGTCCAAGGCGTCACGCGTCCTTGGCCAGGCTCCGCACCCTAGGCTCTGATCTGCCATCACCAAAAAAGGAAAGGACGTGGGCGCTATGACCGAAGCCGTTGTTGAAAACTACGAGACCACGACCAGGGGCTCCGCCTCGATGGCAGCCTATCGCGCCGTACGCATCCTGCAGCTCTTGAGCGAGAACACCGGCGAGGACAAGGCGCTGCTTTCCGACGAGCTGGTCGAGCTCCTCGCCCATCCCGACGACCCCGCCCGCATGCCCATCTCGGCGGCACGCCGCAGCATCTATACCTCGATATCTGCACTTCGTCACGCCGGATACGAAATCGACTATAAGCGCGGCGTGGGCTATCGGCTTCTCACCCGTCCACTTGCTGACGAGGAAATCATACGGCTCCACGGCATGGTCATGCGCAACAGATCGACGCCCATAGCCATTCGAAAGAGCATGGCGCAGCACCTGGTCGCCATGGCGAGCGCCGATGTTCGCGACTATCTCGATATGCCCGAACCGGCACCGGCCGCCAACGACGCACCCGTCAAGACAACGCGTCCGCACGCCAAGCGTATCGACACGTGCGAACTCGTCGAACAGGCCATCGACCATGGAACAACTGTCAGCTTTGATATCACAAACGTCCTGACCCGAGGCGAAATCGAGGTGGTACGGATGACGGTCCGGCCCTTTGCCATCAGGCAGCGCGATGGCGTCTCGTATCTGCTGGGAACGGTCTACGACACCCGAGGCGCCGACGACACCCTGCGCACCGTTGAGGTCAGCCGCATGAGAAACGTCAGTACGCGTTTGCTCGACGGCAAGAAACTCTTTGCCGCGCTAGACGAAGAAGACAGCCCCGCACCCGCGGCATAAGCCCCGTTACCGTCCGTCGTTCCTCAGCACCGCCCATCCGGTTCAGTATTAAAAAACCCGCCAGGTTATTGTAAAAATGGACATCGGCGTTACTATAGTCCCACTTGCACTTTTTCCTAGTGCAGTGTTTCCAGCCATTTTTATACTGGGGGTAATGATATGAAGGACATCACCATCAGCCGCAGGAGCCTTCTTGTCTCCGCTGGCCTGCTCGCGCTCGCTCCGCTCGCCGGATGCGGCGGCAACTCTGGTTCCGGCTCCGCTGCCGCCGGTTCCGACTACACCATCGGCGTTCTGCAGCTTACCGAGCACTCCGCGCTCGATGCCGCCAACGACGGCTTCGTCAAGGCCATCAAGAAGAGCGGTCTCAAGGTCAAGATCGACCAGAAGAACGCCCAGAACGACCAGTCCACGTGTAAGTCCATTGCCGACAAGTTCGTAGGCGACGGCGTCAACTTGATCTATGCCATCGCTACGCCCGCCGCGCAGGCTGCCGCCGGCGCCACGGCCGATATCCCCATCGTTGGCTGCGCCATCACCGACTACGCCGCTTCCGGCCTGGTCCAGGACAACGACAAACCCGGCACCAACGTCACGGGCGCTTCCGACCTCACCCCGGTCGCCGAGCAGCTCGAGATGATGCAGAAGGTCCTGCCCGACGTTAAGAAGGTCGGCCTGCTCTACTGCACCGCCGAATCCAACTCCGACGTCCAGATCAAGGCCGCCAAGAAGGAGCTCGACAAGCTGGGCCTCGAGTACACTGACTTCACCGTCTCGAGCTCTAACGAGATCCAGTCCGTTGTCGAGTCTGCCGTGGGCAAGGTCGACGCGCTGTACTCCCCCACCGACAACACCATCGCCGCGGGCGCTTCGCAGGTCGGCCAGATTTGCAAGGAGAACAAGCTCCCCTTCGTTACCGGCGAGGAGGGCATGTGCAAGGCCGGCGGCGTGTTCACCCTCTCCATCAACTACGAGGACCTGGGCTACGCTGCAGGCGAGATGGCCGTCAAGATCCTGAAGGGCGAGGCCAAGCCCGAGGATATGCCGATCAAGCATCTCTCGAGCAAGGACCTGGTCGTCGTCAAGAACGACGAGATGGCCGAGGCCCTGGGCATCGACCTCTCCGCTCTGGACGCATAGCGTCATGCGTGGCAATGCATCTAGAGCCCGCGCTCGTGCCATAGCCGCGTTATTCAATATCTGAGCCACAGGGGCGAACGCTAAAGACCGGCGTTCGCCCTGCTTGTTTCGGATGAGACAAAACATCCGTCCGCAGCTCTTTTATGCAGTGTTACCGCTATTATGGAAAATCACGTGTCCACCCTATCCTAGGAGGTATGAAGCATGCTCATTGCATTGCAGGGCGCCATTTCGCAGGGCGTCCTCTGGGGCATTATGGTGCTCGGCGTGTTTATCACGTTCCGCCTGCTCGACATCCCCGATATGACCTGCGACGGCAGCTTTGCCCTCGGCGGCTGCGTTTGCGCCGTGCTCATCGTCAACAACAACGTCGACCCCTTGCTCGCCGTGCTGGCCGGCATGTGCGCCGGCGCCATCGCGGGCGCTGTCACGGGCATCTTGACCACCGTTTTTGAGATTCCCGCAATCCTCGCCGGAATCCTTACGCAGATCAGTCTGTGGTCCATCAACCTGCGCATCATGGGCAAATCCAACACGCCCATCCTTGCCAAGGGCACCATCTTCTCATCCGTCAGCCACATGACGGGCCTACCGCAGTCCACCGTTGCCATCATCCTGGGCATTGTGCTGGCCGTGGCCATCGTCGCCATCCTGTACTGGTTCTTTGGCACCGAGATCGGCTCGGCGCTGCGTGCCACCGGCAACAACGAGTACATGATCCGCGCCCTGGGCGTCAACACCAACTCCACCAAGATGATCGCCCTCGTGCTCTCCAACGCCCTTATCGGCCTTTCGGGTGCGCTCATCTGCCAGAGCCAGAAGTACGCTGACATTGGCATGGGCACCGGCGCCATCGTTATCGGTCTTGCCGCCATTGTTATCGGCGAGGTGCTCGGCCGCCTGCTGCCCGGCGGTCTGACGCAGTTTAGCGTCCGTCTGGCCTCTGCAGTCTTTGGCTCCGTGGTGTACTTCCTCATTCGTGCCATCGTGCTGCAGCTGGGCATGGATGCCAACGACATGAAGCTGCTCTCCGCCGTGATCGTTGCCGTGGCCCTGTGCGTGCCCGTGGTTTGGGAGCGCTATAAGCTCCGCAGCTCCTACACGAAGGGGGATGAGGCAGATGCTTAAGCTCTCGCACGTCAAGAAGACCTTTAACAAGGGCACCGTCACCGAGAAGCGCGCACTCACCGGCGTCGACCTCACCCTTAACGACGGCGACTTTGTAACCGTGATCGGCGGCAACGGCGCCGGCAAGTCCACGCTGCTCAACATGATCGCCGGCGTGTATCCGCTCGATTCGGGCGTTATCGAGCTCGACGGAACCGACATCTCGCGTCTGAGCGAGTCGCAGCGCGCCAAGTACCTGGGCCGTGTGTTCCAGGATCCCATGCGCGGCACCGCGGCCGACATGCAGATTGCCGAGAATCTGGCCCTCGCCAAGCGTCGCGGTCAGCGTCGCGGTCTTTCGTGGGGCGTCACCAAGGCCGAGAAGGACGAGTACGTTGAGCTGCTCAAGCGCTTGGACCTCGGTCTGGACACACGCCTCAACGCCAAGGTCGGCCTGCTCTCGGGTGGCCAGCGCCAGGCACTCACCCTGCTGATGGCCACGCTCACCAAGCCGCGCCTGTTGCTGCTCGACGAGCACACCGCGGCCCTCGACCCCAAAACGGCATCGAAGGTGCTCAACCTGACCGAGGAGATCGTCGACGAGAACCACCTGACCACGCTCATGGTCACGCACAACATGAACGACGCCATCCGTCTGGGCAACCGTCTGATCATGATGCACGAGGGCCATGTAATCTACGACGTGGCCGGCGACGAGAAAAAGTCGCTCACCGTCGCCGACCTACTGCAGAAGTTCGAGGAGGTCTCGGGCGGCGAGCTCGCCAACGACCGCATGCTGCTGAGCTAAAACCTGCCAATAAGTGCCAAAGAGGGACAGGTTTATTTTGGCAGGTTTTATCTGCACAAACGTCAAAACCGCCGCAAAGGGACAGGCGCCCTTGCGGCGGTTTTCGCATATCATGTCGATAATCCAGCGTCAGCAGGGACCACTGGTCAAGAACTAAGGAAACTGCCTTGAGAAGATCTCTTCCCCGCCGTGCAAACCTTATACCCAACAAGAAGCCCGTCCGAATTTGATCGGACGGGCTTCTTGGTGGGTATCATGGTTGGACGATCATTAGGAGGTTTTCCCTACATGGAATTGTTTGAACCGATTCTTCATTTCTTTGAGCAACGGTGGGTCCACAACATCATCTGGGCCGTCATCTTGGTAATAGGCACCGCCATCGCCACCAAGGTCGTATCCAAGACCCTGCGCCACCTGCTCAACCGCGACGACAACCCGCTTCCGGCATCGAGCATCTTCATCAACATCGCGCGTGCCGTCATCTGGACGATCGGCGGCAGCTTTATCCTCGACAACTGCTTTGGCATTAACGCAAACGCCCTCGTCGCCGCTCTTGGCGTCGGCGGCATCGCCATCTCGCTCGGCTTTCAGGACACGCTGTCAAACCTTATCGGTGGCATGCAGGTGACCTTTATGGGCATCATCAAGCCCGGCGACAATATCGAGGTCGGCGGCGTGTCGGGCGTGGTCCAAGACATCACCTGGCGTCATACGACCATCGAGGACGCCTGTGGGCAAACCATCATCGTCCCCAACTCCAACATCTCCAAGAACACGCTCGTGCATTTGATGCCCTTTGGGCGCGTTGCCGTGCCCGTCGCGGTCAAGGACACGTCCAAGTGGGCTTCACTGGACGCGCTGGCAGATGAACTCACCGACGCCACCAAGGCCGCCGTGCTTCCCATCTCGAGCTTTGACAAGGAGCCCTACGTGCTCTTTAGCGAAATCGGCGACTTTGGCATTAAGGGCAAGATCATCTTTATCGTCAGCGACGACAGCACCACCTTTACGGCAGCCGACGCCTGCATCCGCGCCATCGCCCCCATCATCGCCTAAAACCACCACAAAGGGCCAGGCACCTTTCTGGTGGTTTCGCATCGTGGTACCATGGTTCATATCGTTGTTTAAACGACTAAGGGAGTAGACACCATGGAAGAGGCCTATCGTCAAGCACGCAAGCGCGGCGAGCAGGGACGTCGTCGCGCCATCAGCCAAAGCGAGCACCCGTACCTTACGGACCTCGACGGCCTCGTTGCCCAGCTCCCCTTAGGTCAGCGAGAGAGCGTCGGCCTGAGGGACATTCCGCTCGAAATGGTCGTCGGTACGGTTACCAAGGGCCGTCAGTCTGCCTTTTCGTGTAACTTTATGCCCCTGCTGCCGTTTGGCACCGAATTCGCCCGCAAGTGGTCCAACCTCTACGACATCCAGGTGACCGAGGGCTATCGCGACCCCATCATCGTCACCGAGTTCATGCATCGGTTCTACGTCCAGGAGGGCAACAAGCGCGTTAGTGTCCTCAAATTCCTGGACGCTCCAACGGTTTCGGCTAGGGTCACCCGTCTCTACCCCGGCAAATGGGATTCTGTCGAAAGTCGCCTGTACGGCGAGTTCTGCGCGTTTTGGCGCGTCTGCCCCCTATACGAGATCGAGTTCTCGCGTGAGGGAAGCTACGAAACGCTCGCCAAGATGCTCGGCCAGAACCTTATCGAAAAATGGCCGCAGAAAAAGGTTGACTATCTGCGCCATACCTTCTTGCTCTTTAAGCGCGCCTACCTGCGCGCCGGCGGCGACCATCTGGATATTACTCCCGCCGACGCAATGCTCGTATACCTCAACGTGTACAACCAAGACCGTCTGCTGGACACGCCGACGGACATCGTCGTAAACCGCCTGTGCAAGATTTGGCGCGAGTTGGTCATTGCCGGCAAAAGTGATGAGGAGAAGGTCGATCTTGTCGAGGCACCGAGCGTCGATGAGAAGGAGTCACCCGCCAAGTCCACCTCCGGCGTGCTCAACTTCTTTATGGGCAAGACCGTCTACTCGGTGGCCAACCCTCTGCGCATCGCCTTTATCCATGAATTCCCCTGTGCATCGTCGAGCTGGGACAGCCTGCACGACCAAGGGCGTCAGTATCTCGATGAGCACTTTGGCGGTATCGTGCGGACCGAGGCATTCGAGGACTGCCACGATCCGGACGTGTTCTACGCCGCCGTGGAAACCGCTGTCAAACATGGAGACAACGTCATCTTCTCGACCTCACACCGCCTGATAGAATACACGCTCAGGGCTGCCGTCGAGTATCCCCAGGTTCGGTTCCTCAACTGCTCTATCGGCCTTCCCCACCAAAGCGTCCGTTCGTACTTTGGCAAGATGTACGAGGCCAAGTTTCTCCTGGGCGCCCTTGCCGCCAGCATGGCGGACAACCATCGCATTGGCTACCACGCGTCGGTCTTCGCCTCGGGCGCACTCAGCGAGATCAACGCCTTTGCCATCGGCGCCTCGCTGCTCGACCCCCGCGCGCAGGTAATCCTCACCTGGGGCGATGTGCCCGCCGGCGGTCTTGCCGAGGCCATGTGTCGCGAAGGCGTGAGTGTTATGACCGGCGCTGACATGTCAAAGTCGTTGGAGGACCCCACGGCCTACGGACTCCACCGCCTGGTCGATGGCAAAGTTGCCGGCATCGCCATGCCGGTATGGAACTGGGGCCGATACTACGAGCTTATCGTGCGAAGCCTGCTGCATGGCACCTGGGATGAGACTAGTGACGCCAGCCAGGTTCGCGCCGTCAATTACTGGTACGGCATGAGCTCGGGCGTTATCGATATTCGCTACGCTCCGGGCCTGCCCTATCAGACACGTAAGCTCGTTCAGCTGCTCCGCAATGGCATCGTCGAGGGTTCCATCAATCCATTTGGCGGCGAACTCCATAGCCAAGACGGCGTGGTGCAGATCGAGGGCTTTCCCCCACTGCCGAGTACGCAAATCGTCGAGATGGACTGGCTGGCCGACAACGTGGTGGGCACCATTCCACAACTCGACGATGAGCCGAAAGTCCACGCCCTATGAAAATCCTTGCCATAGCCGATACCGAAGAACGATGCCTATGGGAGTGCTTTCGCAAGGAGCGCTTTGAAGGTGTCGACCTGATTTTGTCCGCTGGCGATCTGGACCCGGACTATCTTGAGTTTTTGGTCACGGTCATCAACAAACCGCTCATCTACGTGCGCGGCAATCACGATGACCGCTACGCACGTCATGCACCGGGCGGCTGTATCTGCGTCGAAGACACCGTGTACGTGTATCGAGGCGTCCGCATTGCGGGGCTTGGCGGCTCCATGCGCTACCGAGACGGTGCCAACATGTATAGCGAGCGCGAGATGGCCAAGCGCGTGCGCAAGCTGTCGCGTAAAATCAGGATGGTCGGCGGCTGCGACATCTTGCTCACCCATGCACCCGCCGCCGGTGTGGGCGATCTGGATGATCTGCCACATCGAGGATTCGAATGCTTTAACACAGCGCTCGAGACCTGGAATCCCGACTATATGGTGCACGGGCATGTGCACCAATGCTATGGTCGCGACTTTAAACGTGAGCGTCAGCATGCATGCGGGACAACGATCATCAATGCCTGCGGCTATACGCAGTTTGAGCTGGACGAAGCGCGCTACCCCATCCGTGGATGGCAGGCAGCCTGGCTCAACTCGCAAACCATGCGGCACGAGCTCAAGCGCCACGAGGCCATCGAATCCTCAACCGCCAGAACACCCTGGTAACCACTTTTAAGGCTTGACGCTGCGCCGGCCCCAAGCACCCCATCTCGCCCCTCAAGCCGTCGCTC
>CABUMZ010000068.1 GCA_902492825.1 uncultured Collinsella sp. | reverse complement strand
GGAGACGGCGAGTTAGCCGGCAGGTCGGCATGTCAATCCTGGTCTAACAGAGCCTTAAAAAATCATCCCGCGAGGCTTGTGGCTCACGCGGGATGATGACGTCTTATTATTTCTTGTCCTGCTCCAGCAGTTCGGACGGTGTGCGATCGGGCTTGCCGCCGCGGAAAATCTCGCGGCCATGCAGACGATGCTCCAGGTCACGTTCGGCCTTTTCCTCGTCAATCTTGGTCTGGCTCACCACCGGGTCCTCAATCAACGACGACACCGAGTTCACCTGCTTCTGAATGCGCTCGGCGATGGTGTCATCCATACTCACGATGCGCATCTTCCAGTCGATACTCGTGGCGTTGGATGAGCTCTTGGTCCACACGAACGTCAAAATGGCGCTCTGGTGGCCGCGCGCGGGGAACATGCCAAAGAAGGAATCGTGCTGAATGTTGCTATCCTCGTCGATACAGGCGTGAACGTTATACACCACGCGGTCGATCTTATCGTTGAGCAACGCGTTGGTCGCAAGCGCCGCGGCCTGAATCTGCCCGTTGGACAGCAGCTCGAGCTCGTTGGCAGACGATGTGTCCAACACCGTCACCTCGACCGTGCCCGTGCGTTCATCGGCTTCATCGACGGTAAAGTCGAGCGGGAACTGCGTAAAGCCGTTGCCCCATTCAAGTCCACCCTTGAGCGCGGTCGAAACGGTATCGACCGAAACGCTCTCGGACAGGTTGGCGGTATTCAGACGGCGCATCACGCCGTAGCCGATCTGCATGCCCACGATCAGCACCAAAATACCGATGACCACGGCCATCGCGGTCTTCGTAATGGTATGGCTCACCTGCGAGCCCGAAGGATCGTCCTCGGACAGCGGGTCGATATGTTTTGCCTGGCTCGCGCGGTCCTCGCTGCGCAGCTGCGCTAGCGCCGCTTTGTCACCGCGCTTGGCCGCGGCCTCCTTCTCACGCATGCGCTCAGTTCGCTTTTTGGCAAGCGTCGGATCCAAGACGCCGGATGCATCGATTTCGGAGAATAACTCCGTCACTTCTTCCGGAGTCAAAGGGTTCTTGTCAGCCATAAACTTCCTGTCATATCAATCAGTCGAGCTCGTGCGCACGCGCACCTTCGAACTGCATTCGATAGTAACGGGCATAGGTGCCGCCACGGGCGAGAAGCTCCTCGTGCGTGCCACGCTCCACAACGCGACCATGCTCAACGGTCGCAATCTCATCGGCATGCTTAATGGTAGAAAGGCGGTGGGCGATGATAATCGTGGTGCGGCCGCGTGCCAGCTCTTCGAGCGACGCCTGCACCGCCTCCTCGCTCTCGTTATCCAAAGCACTCGTCGCCTCGTCCAAAATCAGGATCTTGGGGTTCTTGAGAAACACGCGCGCGATGGCAACGCGCTGCTTCTGTCCGCCCGAAAGACGGCTGCCGCGCTCGCCCACGACCGTGTCATAGCCCTGTGGAAGCGACTCGATAAAGGCATCGATGTTGGCGCGACGGGCCGCCTCGGCGATCTCTTCCGCCGTAGCGCCCGGCTTGCCGTAGGCGATGTTCTCGCCAATCGTACCGTCAAACAGATAGACATCCTGCTGCACCAGGCCGATGGCGCGACGCAGGCTCTGCTGCGTCACATCACGCACGTCCTGGCCGTCGATGCTAATGGATCCGGCAGCCACGTCATAAAAGCGCGGCAACAGCGAACAGGTCGTGGACTTGCCACCGCCCGAAGGGCCAACCAAAGCGATGGTCTGCCCGGGCTTGATGGACAGATCCATATGGTCGATAACGGGACGCTCGTCGGCATCGCCCTCGCCCAGCTCAACGTCCTCGTAGTTAAAGCACACGTCGTGATACTCCACGGCGCCGGCAGTCACCTGCAGATCCGTGGCGCCCGGCTTGTCCTGGATATCCGGCGCGGTCGAGAGCACCTCGTCCATACGCTTAAAGCCGGCGATAGCCTTCTGATACGTTTCGGCCGAATTGACGAGCGTCTCAAGCGGCGTGCAGAACAGCGAAATATAGAGTGCGAAGGTCGCCATATCGACCGCCTGTAGCTGTCCCTGGGCGACCAGCCATCCGCCCAGCAGCACTACGATCACATAGAGCACACCCGAGAGCAGGCCATACGTCGCGGTATAGACGCCCATGGCGTGATACATGTTCTCCTTGGACAAAAGGTAGCGGTCGTTAGAGGCACGGAACTTGGCACGCTCGGTCTCCTCGTTGGCAAAGCTCTTGACCACGCGCATGCCCGCCAGAGAATCCTGCAGCTGTGCATTGATGCCGCTGATTTTTTTGCGGTTGTCGCTAAAGACCTCGCGCATGCGCATGTTCTGCCAAAACATGACGACCGCAAACGCCGCCGTCACCACGGCCATGGCAAGCGCCAGCACCGGAGCGATGGTAAAGAGGATCACAAACGAGCCGATAATCTCGATGCCGCAGATGATGATCCACTCGGGCACGTGATGCGCCGCCTCGCAGATATCGAACAGGTCGTTGACCACGCGGCTCATCATGTCGCCCGAGCTGTTGCGGTCGAAGTACGCAAAGCTAAAGCGCTCATACTGGTCAAACAGGTCCTCGCGCATCTTGGACTCCATGCGCGCGCCCATCACGTGACCCCAATAGCTCACAAAGTAGCGGCAGGCGCAGCGGACGGCATACATCAGTACCAAGCCCACCGCGATCATGCCGAGCGCCTGCATAATGGCAGCCTGACCCTGAGTAAACAGCCCACCGGTCAAATTGCGCAGAATAATAGGAAAAGCAAGGTCAATGGCGGCAAGCACCAGAGCACAAACAGTATCAGCAACAAAAAGCCCCATCTGGGGCTCGTAGTAAGAAAGAAACCTCTTAAACATGCAGTCCTCGAAGAGAAATAAATAGCGTGATAAATCCGGTTGAGCCGGTCGGGCTGAAAACAAAGCGTCCCAACAAACATAACGCCGATGTTCTAGCAACGTCAGCGAAAACGTCCCTAAGCGAGCAAGGTGCCTTGAAAGAGGAGCGACGCGTACTTCGGTACGCGAGCGACGATTGAAAGGCAGATTGCCGCTTAGGGGCGTTTGCAGCGTCGACTCGTTACGCGGTTTGGTAAAACCGCGTAACCTAGAGCTCCGTGCCCCCAAGGCGGTGCGCGATGCTGTCGCAGGCCAAGGCGCCTACGACGGTCTTGGCGTCTTCGATCTTGCCGTCGAGTACGGCGTCGATCAGCTCGTGCAGCGGCACCAGGTCCACGTTGACAAACTCGTCATCATCGGGGTTGGGCGCATCAAACTCGAGCTTGGTAGCCAAGTAGATGTGGATGATCTCATCGCAAAAACCGCAGGACGTGACAATCGACGTCAAAAAGCGAATACGACCGGCCCTAAAGCCCGTCTCCTCATGCAGTTCGCGTTTGGCGCAATCGAGCGGGTCCTCGCCTGGATCGAGCTTGCCGGCGGGAATCTCGACCGTCACGCGGTCGATGGCAGTGCGGTACTGACGCACCAGTACGATCTTGCCGCTCTCGGTCAGCGCCACAACGGCCGCCGCACCCGGATGGCGAACGATATCGCGGGCGCTGCGGTGACCGTTGGGCAGCTCAACCTCAAGACGGTGGACGTCGAGGATCTTGCCCTTCCAGGCGCACTCCTCCGAAAGAATCTTCTCGTGCAGCTCGGCATCGTGCGGGTCGTCGTCGCCCAGCACCAGCGCCGGCTCGTCAGCGACCTCGCCACCAGGCTCGCCCTCGGCGTGCCCATACACGCGGCTGTCCTCCTCGACGATCTGCGCATCCACGAGCTCTTCGTTCTTCTCGTCCATCCGTCTCATTCCTCTCGGATTTTAGGCATCCCAGGCGTCGCGGCCGCGCAGCGCGCGCAGGCCGATGTCGTGACGCAGAGTCTTGCCCTCAAAATCAATCTTCTCGCAGGCCTCGTAGGCAAGGTTGCGAGCGTTCTCGAACGTGTCGCCCAGAGCGGTCACGGCAAGCACGCGGCCACCATTGGTCACGAGCTGGCCGTCCACCACGGCAGTGCCCGCGTGGTACACGGTCACGTTCTCCATGGCCTCGGCATCCTCAATACCGGTGATGACCTTTCCTTTCTCGTAGCTGCCGGGGTAGCCCGCGCTCGTCAGGACAACAGCCACGGCCCACTCGTCACGCCAATCGAGCTCAATCTGATCAAGCTCGCAGTTGGCGCAGGCGAACATAACCTCGACCAGGTCGTTCTTAAGGCGCGGGAGCACGACCTGAGTCTCGGGATCACCAAAGCGGGCATTGAACTCCAGCACCTTGGGGCCGGCGGGGGTGAGCATAAAGCCGCCATACAGGCAACCGCGGTAGTCGATACCCTCGGCAGCGAGCTCGGCCACGGTCTGCTCCATGACCTTCACCATGGTGGCGTGCTCCTCGTCAGTCACGATGGGCACCGGGCTGTAGACACCCATGCCGCCGGTGTTGGGGCCCTTGTCGCCCTCGAGCGCGCGCTTGTGGTCCTGCGAGGTGGCCATGGGGCGCACGGTCTTGCCGTCGGTAAAGGCCAGCAGCGAGCACTCGGGACCAACGAGCATCTCCTCGATAACCACGGTGTTGCCGGCATCGCCAAAGGTGCCGCCAAAGCACTCGCGTACGGCTTCCTCGGCCTGCTCAAGTTCGGTCGCCACGATAACGCCCTTGCCCGCGGCAAGGCCGTCGGCCTTGACGACCAGCGGGGCGCCCTGCTCGCGCACGTAGGCGAGAGCCGAAGCCTCGTCGGTAAACGAACCATAGGCTGCCGTCGGAATGCCCGCACGCTCCATGAGCTGCTTGGAGAACAGCTTAGAGCCCTCCATCTGGGCGCCCTCGGCACCCGGGCCAAAGCAGGGAATACCCGCCGCGCGGACGGCGTCGGCCACGCCCGCCACGAGCGGAGCCTCGGGGCCAATTACCACGAGTCCGCATCCGTGGCTCTGAGCAAACGCCGCCACGGCCGCAGGATCGCAGTCGTCGAGAACAACGTTCTCGCCGCAGCTCGCGGTGCCGCCGTTGCCCGGCGCAATGTAGAGCTTGCCGGCGCGCGGTGATGCTGCGAGCTTGGCTGCCAAAGCATGCTCACGGCCGCCGCTGCCCAACAACAGGATGTCGATGGTTTGAGTGTCCGCCTTCAAGGGTGCCTCCTCTATGGATGAACGGCCCGCTCCGCGCGAGCCCTTTGCAAGCAAATATACCCCTCGGCCGCCCGTCCGGGCTGCAAAGGGGTATATCGCAATAACCAAATAGTCCCGATTACTTCCAGAATCGGTTGATGATCTGCTCGCGACCAGCGCCAACGCCAATGAACGTCACGCGGGTGTGTGCCAGATCCTCGATAAACGCCACGTAGTCCTGAGCCTCCTGCGGCAGCTCCTCAAAGCTGCGGCAACCGGTGATGTCGCACTTCCAGCCGGGGAGCTCCTCGTAGATGGGCTTGGCATGCTCAAAGCGCACCTGATGCTCGGGCACGCTCGTGTAGCGCTCGCCATCGACGTCGTAGGCCACGCACACCTTGATGGTGTCGAAGGCCGAAAGCACGTCGAGCTTGGTCACGGCGATGTCGGTGAGGCCGTTGACGCGCGAGGCATAGTTGGCGATAGGGCCGTCAAACCAGCCGCAACGACGACGGCGACCGGTGGTCACGCCGTACTCATAGCCCTCCTCGGTCAGCGTGTGGCCGGCCTCGGACTCATAGGAAAGCTCGGTGGGCATGGGGCCCGAACCGACGCGGGTGATATAGGCCTTCATGACGCCCAGCACGCGGTCGACGTTCTTCATGCCCACGCCAGAGCCGGTGATGGCGCCGCCGGCGGTGCAGTTGGAAGACGTCACGTACGGATAGGTTCCGTGGTCGATGTCGAGCAGCGTCGCCTGGGCGCCTTCAAACAGCAGGTTCTTGCCCTCATCGATCATGTTGTTGAGCAGCAGGCTCGTCTCGGTGATGTAGGGACGCAGGCGCTCGGCCATCGGCAGGTACTCGTCGCAAATCTGGTCCACGGTGTAGGTGGGCAGGTTGTAGATGAGCTCGAGCTCGGGGTTCACGCGGGCGAGAGCGGTCTCCAACTTGTCGCGGAACAGCGTCTCGTCCAGCATGTCCTGCATGCGCAGGCCAATGCGGGCCATCTTGTCCTGATAGCACGGACCAATGCCGCGCTTGGTGGTACCGATGTTCTTCTTGCCGAGCTTCTGCTCAAAGGCGCCATCCAGATCGATGTGGTACGGCATGATGACATGCGCGTTGCCGCTAATCTTGAGGTTCTTGGTGGTGATGCCGTCGGCCTCGAACATGTCGATCTCCTCAAGGACAACCTTGGGGTTGACGACGCAGCCGTTACCGATCACCGACACGTGGTCGGAATACATGATGCCGGAAGGCACCTGGTGCAGGCCGTACTTCTTGCCGTTGACGACGATGGTGTGACCGGCGTTGTTGCCGCCCGAATAGCGCACGACGGCATCGAAGTCGCCGGCGACCAGGTCGCAAATCTTACCCTTGCCCTCATCGCCCCACTGGGCACCGACCAAAACGGTTGACGGCATGTTTACTCCTTACATTCATGGACTGTCTACGCGCCACGCCGGCACGCAGAAGCACAAAACATTCCCAGTATACCCGTGCAACGGGCGCCTGTCCTACTCCTCGGCATGTGCCCCATCAAGCTCATAGAACTTGGTGGATGCCGGCAGGAACATCAGGTCGACGTCGCCGATCGGGCCCGAACGGTTCTTGGCCACGACGATACGCGTAACGCCCTCGTCGGGTCGATCGTCGCGCGAGGCTTCGGCCTCGTCGGCGGAGCGGTCCAAGAACATGACGATATCGGCGTCCTGCTCGATGGAGCCCGATTCACGAAGGTCGGAAAGCTGCGGGCGCTTGCCGGTACGGGATTCGACCTGACGTGACAGCTGCGACAGCGCGATGAGCGGAATCTTGAGCTCCTTGGCCATGATCTTCAGACCACGCGACATCTCCGAAACCTCGACGGTACGGCTCTCGGAGCGGCGTCCCGGCGGAGGACTCACTAGCTGCAGGTAGTCCAGGATGATGATTGCCTTCTCCTTGTTATGGAGCATACGGCGGCTCTTGGCGCGAATCTCGGTCACTGTGGTGCCGGGCGTATCGTCAATCAGAATATCCAGCTTGGATAAGGTCTGCGTGGCCTCGTTGATATTGGCCCACTGCTCGGGGCTAATGCGGCCCATGCGGAAATCACTGATCGAGATCATGGCATAGGCGCAAATCAGACGCTGGGCAATTTCCTTGCCCGACATCTCCAGCGAGAAGAAGCCGACGGTATAACCAGCAGCGGCAGCGTTGAGCGCCAGATTCAGAGCGAACGACGTCTTACCCACGGCAGGACGGGCACCGATGATGATGAGCTGGCCTTCGCGAAAACCCATGAGCATGCGGTCGAGCGACGGGAAGCCCGTGGGCACGCCCGCAGCCTGGCCACCGGCCTGGCACACTTCCTCGGCCTCGTTATAGGCCTCGACCATAAACTCGGTCAGCGTCTTGTAGCTCGACTTGACCTCGCGTGCCGTGACCTTGAGCAGCTTGCTCTCGGCCAGCTCGACAACCTCTTTGGTGTCGGTGGGGGCGTTATATGCCAGCGCGTTGATCTCGTTGGTGGCGCCGATCAGCTCGCGCAGCATCGAATCGCGGCGAACGATGGCGGCATGGTGCTGCCAGTTGACGAGCGACAGGGTCTGACCCATCAGCTCCAAAATGTACGCCTCGCCGCCCACGGCATCGAGCTTGTTGATGCTTCGCAGGTAATCGATCAGCGAGATGGAGTCGATGGGAATGCGGCTGTTGTACATATCGACCATCGCGGTATAGATGGTCTTATGAATGGGCCGGTAGAAGTCATCGGGCTGCAGCTCGACCTGGGCCTCCTCGACCACCTCGGGCGATAGCAGCATAGCGGCCAGTACATTGGCCTCTGCATCTTGGTTTTGGGGAAGACCCAACTTTGAGCCGCGGTCCTCGACCGTCAGCCCGGTCTCCCTATCGTCATATGCCATGAGCATCCTCATTCATATCGCTTGCGAGCATCCATAGTATCAGCCACGGTCCCAAAACGCGCCGCGCGCCGCCAATCATCACCGAACCAAACGGATGAACGGTCCTGCATATAGGACTTCGACGCAACGTTCACCATGACACTCGCTCAGCGTAAAAAACAAAAGAGCGCCCTGGTTTCCCAGAGCGCCCTTCTTAGAACAAGATTGTTGCGTTGCAGCAAATGCTACTCGGCAGAAGCCTCAGTCTCGACCTCGGCGGTCTCGGCCTCGGCGACCTCAGCGGCCTCCTCGACCTCAGCCTCGGCAGCGAGCTCCTCGGCGGTAACGCCGACGAGAACGACAACCTCGGCCTTGATCTCGCGGTACAGCGAGATGGCAACGGTGTGGGCACCGGCAACCTTGATGGGCTTACCGAGCTCGACGCGCTTGCGGTCGATGTCCATACCGAGCTGAGCCTTGATGGCGTCAGCGATCATAGCGGCGGTAACGGAGCCAAAGAGGATGCCCTCGTCGCCGACCTTGACGTCAACGGTGACCGTCTTGCCCTCGAAGGCAGCCTTGGTCTCGTTGGCGGTAGCCAGACGGACGGCCTCGCGCTTGGCGATGTTGTTGCGACGCTCGTCAAGCTGCTTGAGGTTGCCCTTGGTGGCGGCAACAGCGAGCTTCTTGGGGAACAGGAAGTTCTCAGCGTAACCCTGAGCGACCTCTACGACGTCACCCTCGCCGCCCTTGCCCTTGATCTCATCGAGAAGAATAACCTTCATGATGCGTCTCCCTTCTTAGCCGCGGTCGCGGTTGCCACGAGAGGAAACCACGGGGACGGTGTACGGCAGGAGAGCCATCTCGCGGGCGCGCTTGATGGCGTTGGCGATGTCATGCTGATGCTGCGTGCAAGCGCCAGTGACGCGACGGGGCTTGATCTTGCCACGGTCGGTCATGTACTTACGGAGAAGCTGAGTGTCCTTATAGTCGATGAACTCAGTGTTCTCCTTGCAGAACTGGCAGTACTTACGACGCGGCTGACGTGCAGAAAAATCATTAGCCATGTCAAAATACCTTTCATTTGGCAACTTCGGCGAACCGAAGCCGCCTCTCACTCAAAAATAGGTGAACAACCCTTAGAACGGGATGTCCTCATCGTAGACGTCGACCGCGGGCGGCGTGGCCACCGGTGCGGCAGGACGTGCTGCGGGCGCGGGAGCTGCGGGGGCGTAACCGCCCTGATCGTAGCCACCCTGGCCACCACGGGAGCTCATAAACTCGATCTCATCGACGATGACCTCAAGCTTGCTCCGGCGCTGGCCGTCGCGCTCCCAAGAGCTGTAGCGCAGCTTACCCTCGATCGCGACCTTGTTTCCCTTTGCCAGGAAACGGCTCACGGCCTCGGCGCGGGTGCCGAACATGGTGCAGTCGACAAAGTTGGGATAGTCCTCCCACTCGCCAGTCTGCGCGTTGCGGCGACGATCGTTCACGGCGACGCCAAAGGACAGAACCTGGGTTCCGCCGGCGGTGGCGCGCAGCTCGGGATCGCGGGTGAGGTTACCGGTGATGTTCACTCGATTGATGCTCATAACTCACTACTTCCTCTTGGGGCACAAGCCCAGTCCAAAACGACAGTCTTACTCCTGGTCGTCGCGACGGACGATCATGTGGCGGACCACAGCGTCGGTGATGCGCAGGACGCGATCAAGCTCGGCGATCTGGGTAGGATCTGCGTGGAAGTTGATGAGGGTGTAGTCACCATCGGTGAGGTCGTTGATCTCGTAGGCGAGCTTGCGCTTGCCCCACTCGTCAACGGAGTCGACCTTGCCAGCGCCCTCAGCGATCGTGGTATCGATACGCTTCATAACAGCGAGACGAGTCTCGGGGTCGAGCGACGGGTCAACAAAGAACAGCAGTTCATAAGCCTTCATATTGTCACCTCCTCTGGGCAAATGTGGCTTCAGGTCGTGAAGGTGCGCCTGAAGCAGGAAAAGACTTGGTAATAATATCTTTCAACCTCCCAGGCCGCAAGAATATGCAGCTACAACCTCATGACCTCCACATATGCCCATGCTCGCACCACGTTTCATGCGCATTCCAACCAAATGCCGACCAAGAGCTTGACGGATTTGTGGACAAGATACGATGCCGCGGGGACAAACTGAGCCAAGCCGCAGGTCAACGGGCACAAGGCTGTGGTCGCAAAATGCATACCAGCGGTCCACAGCACCACCCAAAGATTTTGGCTCTGTTAGACCAGGATTGACATACATGTGTCCCCACGGTGCCATATCGTTAG
>CABUMZ010000067.1 GCA_902492825.1 uncultured Collinsella sp. | reverse complement strand
AAATAGAGCGGCAACAAAACGCTCATCGAGAATGTCGTCATCATCGACACCACCACAAGCAGACACGCAGGCCAAAAACGAACGCTCGCCATGGGACGCACGTTAAGCACCGGATGCTCGAGCTTGAGCTGACGGGCCGCAAACAGGCCGAGCAGCACAACAGCGGCGAAGAACGTCACGATGCCGGCAATCAGATTGGTCGAGAACTCGCCTACGGAATACACAAATGCCGTAATGCCGGCGGCGAGTAAAACAACCGACAGAATATCGAGCGTGGTGTTCGAGCGCTCCCCGACATTCTGAACATGCTTTACGCCCGCCGCAGCGACCACAATGCCGCCCACCAGCGGCACTATGAACACCGCCCTCCAGCCAAACAACGTGCACATAAGACCGCTGATCACGGGTCCAAACGCCGGCCCCAGCGTAATGCAGGCACCGCCCAAGCTCAGATACAGACCGAGCTTCTCGGGCGGAGCGCAAGACAGCACAACGTTCATCATGAGCGGGAACAAGACGCCCGATCCCGCAGCCTGCAAAATACGACTTGGCAGCAAAACGCTAAACGACGGAGCGACCAGACACAGAACTTCGCCGGCGACCATGCATCCGCATGCGAAAAACAGCAGCTTGCGCGTCGAGAAACGGCCGGACAGGAAGGCCATGATGGCCGTAAAGATCGACGTCACGATCATGTAGCCCGAGACGAGCCACTGCGCCGTGGTGGCACTCACCGAAAAGGCTGCCATAATGTCGTGCAACGCCACGTTAATGATGTTCTCGTTAAACGCGGCAACAAAGGCTGCAATATACATAACGACGAGAATCGCCGCAGTGGCCGATGGCGTTGCTTGAACTTGTTGCTGAGATTTGCTCCCCATGCATTTCCTTCCTCTTGGAACGACAGTCGCATCGCCCCAGAGGAACAGTCCAGGGCGAAAAATGAGCCCTAGACTTACGCCAGACGCCGTACACGACGAATCTGGCAACATGGTCCAACGTTGAAAGATTGTAACGCGGGCGCGCAGCTTTCCTTCCGCGCTATTATTAAAAGTCCACGAAAGCATAAGACATGAGGAGCCCGCCATGATTAAGCCCATCATGAAATCCGAGTTCTTTTTGCGCCTGCCTTCCGAAGACGCGGGACCCGACGATGCCGTGACCGGGCAGGATCTCCTGGATACACTCCACGAGCATGAGCACGAGTGCGTGGGGCTCGCCGCCAACATGATCGGTGTGCGCAAGCGCATCATCTGCGTAAAGGACGGCAACAGGACACTCCTGATGTACAACCCTCAAATTCTTGAGCAGGTCAATGCCTATCAGACGAGCGAAGGATGCCTCTCGCTGATCGGCGAGCGCCCCTGTACCCGCTATCGCCGCATTAAGGTTGAGTATTTGGACGAGAACTTCGTCCACCGCATCAAAAACTTCTCGGGCTACACCGCCGAGATCATCCAACACGAAATCGACCACTGCAACGGCGTCGTGGTTTAGGCCACCTGCCAAAATGAGGGTACCGGAGGCCTCCCTATGGATATCAGCCGCTTTGGCGAATTCGCCATCTTAGCCCAGTCACGCACGTTTCTTGATGCGGCGGAACTGCTTTTCATGTCGCAATCAACCCTCTCCAAGCACATCATGGCAATGGAGCGCGAACTCGGCTGCAAGCTCATCGATCGAAGCAAGCGCCACGTAACACTCACCGCGCAAGGTGAAGCGCTTCTCCCCTATGCTCAAAAAATTGCGACGCTTCAGCATCGCTATCTTGCCGCCATTCAAATAGGTGCAGGTGAGCCGCTCGAGCACCTCACCGTAGGTTCTATCCCCATTATGGCCCCTTATGGGATCACGGACGCCGTCATCGATTTTCAGCAGGCGAACCCCTCATATTCTGTCGAGCTCATCGAAGGCGAGGGCGACACACTCAAGCGCATGCTCCTGCACGAGGACATTGACCTGGCCTTCATCCGTGACAGCGGCGCCATCGAGCCGGAGTTCAAAAAGATTCCCTTTACGACCGACCGGCTCGTGGCCGTCCTTCCGCTCGACCATCCACTCGCCGAATGTGACACCGTCGAGATAGACGACCTTATCGACGAGAATTTCCTCATGCTTCCCCAAGGCTCGTTCGTAAGCGAGCTCGTCCTTTCCCTTTGTCGCGAAGCTGGATTTGGCCCGCGTGTTACGTTCACCGGCAAACGAGCCGAGAACATCATCTCCCTTGTCGCGCGCGGCGCCGGCGTCTCATTCCTCATGCGCAAGCCGGCGGAATCGCTCGCCAGCGGAAAGGTAGCCCTGGTGCCGCTCGAGCCCGCGACGACCTCCGAGGTCAGGCTCTACCTCAAGCGAAACGCCGCGCACTCGCAGGCTGTCGTCTCGTTCATTGGCTTCCTCCCCTACCGTCAGCTCCTGCAGGGCGACCGTACGTCTTCCACCGCGGCACGACCGTCATAATCCCCGCTGCTCCACAACCGCAGACTTGTGTCCGCAAACACGCTGACAACGGCACAAAACACAAATATGCCTCGGGCGGCACGTCGCCGTCCGAGGCATATTTAGTTAAAGTGCGCAGACAGACTAGTCCACCGAGATGTTGAGCGCCTTACCGCCCTCGTCCTTCCTGGTACCGATCACCATAGCGGCGACAAGAGCCAGAACGAAAGCGACCACACCGGAGATGACAAGGCCGATAAAGCCCATGTCGATGCCGGCAGGGTTAATAAAGCTCGGAAAACCGAGCGGGCCGGAGGCACCGAAGGCATAGAGTTTGGCACCCATGAGGCCGGCGATGGCGCCGCCTAAACCAGCGGAAATAAAGGTTGCCCACATAAGGCGCTTACGCGGCAGCAAGATGGCGTAAAGCGCAGGCTCGTTGACACCGAAAATCGAAGAGACAAGGGCGGGAATGTTGACGGCAGCATTTTCCTCGGAATCCTTGGTTCGGATGATCATGCCAAGCACAGCACCGGCGATGGCACAACCGCCTGCATACACGAGCGGATTAATGAGGTCATAGCCGTAGGTTGCGACATCGAGGAACCACAGCGGGATGATACCCCAGTGCAGGCCGAACATGACGAGCAGGCTCCAGAACGTGCCGATGACGAAGCCGGCGATGGCGGGCTGGAAGTTGATGAGCATCAAGATGATCTGGGCAACGATGTTGGAGAGGACCGTCATGACCGGACCGACCACAAGCAGGCCAAGGATGCCGCAAATGAGGAGCGTCAGGATGTTGGAGAAGAACGAGCTCACAAGCGCGGGCAGCGCGTTAGAAAGGGCCTTGTGCACCTTGGAGGCAATCCAGACGATAAAGATCGCAGGCAGAATCGTCGATGAGTAATTCTGCATGATCAGCGGGATGCCAAAAATATCACCGTAGACATTGGACTCGAAGACCGTGCCGGCGCCGAGCGTGTAGAGCGGATCTCCGCCCATAAGGGCAACGTGCGTCGGGTAGACGAGGATACCACCGAGCGCCATTCCCATAACGGGCTTAAGTCCGAACTTCTTGGCCGACGTCCAGCCAATGATTAGCGGAAAGTAATAGAAGACCGAATCTCCGATTGCCGAGAGCGTCACATACGTATTGCTGTCCTTGGCAAGCCAACCGGCAACCGTGCAGAGCGCGAGCATCGACTTGATAAAGCCACCGGCCATAAGCACGCCAAGAACCGGTTGCAGAATCTCGGAGATGATGGCAAGCAGACGCGAGAATGGATCGCTCTTTTTGACGTCGTCGCCTTCATCGATATCGAGCGCGGGTTTGGAGTCGAACCCGCCAATCTGAACAAGGTCGTTGTAGACGGCCTCGACAGTGGCACCAATCACGACCTGATACTGTCCGCCGGCCTGGATAACGTCAACGACGCCCTTCGTCGCCTTAAGCTCTTTGGTCTGGGCGAGCGATTCATCCTTGAGGTGGAAGCGGAGACGCGTAATGCAGTGGCTCACGTCTAACACATTGTCTCGACCACCGACCTTTGTGATGATTTCATCGCAAAGCTTCTGGTATTTCATGGAATTCTCCTTTTTCTGAGCGGGGTATAGCATCGATTTCATGCCTCCGTAGTCGACGTGGGAGGGCAAGGAACCCGCTTCCCCCTTTGAAATCCGCGGACGCACGTACGCCCGGGATGGGAAACGGCAGAGAAGATGGAAGATGCCGATCACATGGCAGCGAGCCTCATTGGCCCATGCCACGCAATCAGGCCTACAGACGCGAAGCTGCTGCGCCGAGAAGTCTCGTCGTCTGGCAGAACTTGTCACACAGACGTTCCGGTTCACCCTGGGGAATCTGAGTACGCTCGGTCTCAAAGGAGAGGCCGTACTCGCGCGCCGGAAGGAAATACTCAAAATAGCCGTTGGTGTAACCGCAGACTATTCCCTCGACCGGGCATTCGCGCTTCATGCGAATGCCCAGGTCGCTGCCAAGCTCACTCGGGAACACAAAGAGATGCAGGCCGCCCAGACTGATGACGGCACACTTAAGCGTGAGCGAAAAGTCGTCATGGGCAACGGTGTGATAGAACGTCTGAGGCTCGATGCGGTCAAGAACGACCTCGCGATCGAGCTTGATCTGGGAAATCGCCTCGGCAAGACCGGTCGAAACACGCTCAACCTCGGGAATGCCGCGTCCCTGGCGAAAATTGCGGTCGCTACAGTCGCCAGCAGCACCGACGACCATGGCCGGATAGTAACCAAGACTCTGAGCGAGCTTTTTGCCGGTAAGACCGGCGAGTTCGCTCGTGAGCTCCGTGCAGTCGGGTCCGACACAGGCAGAATGCACCGCCCAGTTCACAAAGCCCGCAAATGGCTTGCCTTCGGTATCGAAGAACGATACGACAATGACCTCATTGTCGGCGAGTTCACCTGGGATGATGCGGTTGTCGTAGAAACCGGTGATGACTTTTTTGCCCATGCGGCAGGTCGCAGGTCGCGCGTTGGCGCGGCACTCTTCGAAGCATTGACAGATGGTATCGAGGAACCAGCGATAGTAGTCCTCGTTGAATTTTCCCGTCCACCAGCTGCGATGGTAGGCGACGATCGAAGTGTGGTCGTGCGTCGCGGAGAGCAGAACGCAGTCACGGTCGATTCCGTAGCGCTCGGCGAGCATCGTCTTGACTTCCTCGGCCATGCTTTCCTCGAACTCGAGGACATCGGCATTAAAGAGAAACACCTCACGTTCGCCTTGCTGGAAGAGGATGGCGCTGGCGAAGACGTCGTCATGGACGCCTGTCGCAGGCTCCAGACGGTTGGGAAGATTGCGGTAGCCAATCAGGTAGATGTCGCCCTGTGGGGTGATTTTGCGGCGCGCGTGTCCAATGTTCATGCACGTTCTCCTTCTGTGTCACGCCGCATTCAAGGCGGCAATGATGATTTCGACGAGGCGCTCATGGGATCCGGCGGCAAAACCGGAGTTCATGGCCTCATAGGTGATCTTTTCGTACGCGTCGGGAGCCGGTAGGTACTTCTGTCCGCCGTTGACGAGCGTGGCAAAGAACACAGAGCCGGACCGAGCGGCGCGCACAGTGGCGCCGAATGCACTCGAGACCTCAGGTTGTACGCCGACAAGCTCGACGTTTCCCAGCCGGAGCAGATAGACCCTCGTGCGCTGCTCGCCAGCGGCATGAAATTCATACGTTCGGTGCGGAGCCAAAGAGTGAAAATCGGCGCGTGTCTGAGCGGGCAGAAAAACGTCGACCGTGCGGGCATCGATGCCGGTGGCGTCATCCTCACGCGCCATGCGAGCGGCCTCGATCAAAGCATCGCCCAAGGCCTGCCCCTGCTGGTGCAGCATGCGGTATCCGTCTTCATGGGCATCGACCGTCTGCTTAACGCCGGCCGCATCGAACATGACGTTCATGGCGCGCTCCGCCGGACCTTGGTCGCCCGCGGCGCCTGGCAGCAACAGGGCAACGCCGCCCAGCTCGCGCTCGAGTGACATGGCGGCAAAACCAAAGAGGTCTCCGCTCGCCATGTGCCTCCCCTCGGAGTCGCGCGACCCGTCGAGCACGGAGGACTGAACGTCCGCCGTCGCGAGCACGGCAACATACTCGCCCCCGGCATCCCTTATGGCGAGTACGGGCATCGTGTGGTCGGCAAACCCCCTGGGATTCGAGCCCAACCACCAGCCGGCAGGCGTCTCAATGTCGCGATTAACGTTCACGGGGCATTCGCCCTCCACAGTGGCGAGCGTGGCAGAGCGAATGCCCGCAACAGCGCGCTCGACAGCCGTGCGGGCGGCAGCGACGAGCGCTGCGCGATAGCGCTCGTTGCGGTTGCGGGCAGCATCGTCGACAAGATGCCCGGGAGTGCGGACGTGAGGCATGGAAAACGTGTGGGTAGGAACCACCCAAGAATAAGCACCGCTGCAATTGGCGGCATCCTCAACAACCTCACGCAGATCGGCGAGTAGAGCCGGAGCGATCGAGGTGACCTCAAGCGAAAGGACGCAGGCGCGTCGCCCCGTCCCCTCGATGATAAGGGCACGGGCGAAGACCTCATGACGGAGTTCGTCGAAACCGTCGAACGGCAACACGTCCCCAAGATCGATGGCCACACGAGCGGCCCCAGCCCTCATCTCTCCTTCGTCCATGGCAGATACTCCCCTCTGATTGCCGCTCACTCGACACCGTACAGTTGCTGCGCCGTACCGCCAAGCACAAGGTCGCTGTCTGTATCGCTCAGATTTGCAGCGCGAACGCAGGCGACACCCTCGGTGAGCCACTCGCGTTTAACGGGATAGCTCGTGCCAAAAACAATATGGTCTGCACCCAGCACGTCAACCGCGCAGGTAAGGAGTATCTTGCCCCAAGGCTGAGCATGGGACATGTCGAAATAGATGTTGTTCTCGAGGCGCCTGGAAACGGTCTCGGTATCGACCTGAAAACGGCCAGAAGCATCAGGGCGCTTGGGACCATGAGGCAGCAGCATCTCCTTGAACGCAAAGTATGCGCCGCCGAGCATGGAGTGGACCATCTTGATATTGGGGTAGCGCTCAAAGAAATCGCCAAAGATCTCTCGGCCGATCGCCGTAGTTTGGTCGACGCAGCGGCCATAAGAGCGGCGAAGGTTGTCGTACGCGAGAAGCGATTCGTTCTCGACCGGCACGGGAACATGGTGCACGTAAACGGTGACATGGCGTTCGTTCAGGTGCTCGAAAAAGCTCGAGAAGACCTGGTCGTCGAGATAGCGCTTGCCGTAGTGAGCACA
This sequence comes from uncultured Collinsella sp., assembly GCA_902492825.1. GTDB lineage: Bacteria > Actinomycetota > Coriobacteriia > Coriobacteriales > Coriobacteriaceae > Collinsella. Next base: position 3,181 of record CABUMZ010000067.1, on the reverse strand, counting down.
GAGCTGCACACCCGCAAAACCATCGTCGAGCCTGCGATCGAGCTCCTCGAGGTTCGCCTCGGTGCCAAAGGGAGGCACGGCGACAAGCGGTATCAAGCGACCGTTCGACGCTTTTGCGTCAGCGGCCATACCGTCGTTGAAGCGCCGGCACATCTCGAGTGACATCCACTCATGGCAGCCGGGGAGTTTGAGAATCGCTTTATCGACCCCCGCCTCGTCCATGTCTGCCAGACGCTTCTCAAGGGTGTAGTCTCCCTCGATATAGTTGAGGCCTGGGAAGCCAGCGGGCTTTTCGATCACAATCTGTCGCTTGCCCGTGGGGCTTACGGTCAGGTAGCCCTCGGTGTCGTAAGCGCGGGGCACCTCGGCCAAAAACTGTTCACAGAGTGTCTCGTCATGGAAGATGCGCTCGTCAAACCAGTAGGAATTTGCATCGATAATCATTGGTGGGGACCGCCTTTCATCTTGTCGAGAACATTCTAAAAAAGCGGACACACGGACATCAATTCCAGTTGAAGCACACTGTATTCCATTTTGGAATATAGTTTTCCGTTCACACGCGATTCCCACTCGCCCAAACGATCGAGACGCCGACAACGCGAGCTTTAACAGAAAACGGGCGACCCGAATCTGTTACGGGCCGCCCGTTAAATGACAGACTATCTCTGTCGTTATGATTGACGGTAATGGTCAAAGAAGTCGGCGAGGTCTTCAAGGGACTCTTTGAGTACTTCCATGCGCGGCAGGTACACGATGCGGAAGTGGTCGGGCTCAGCCCAGTTGAAGCCGCCGCCGCGCGTGATCAGGATCTTCTTCTCGTGCAGCAGGTCAAGGGCGAACTGCTCGTCATCGGTGATGTTGAACTTCTTCACATCCATCTTGGGGAAGATGTAGAACGCCGCACGCGGCTTAACCACCGAGATGCCGTCAATCTTGTTGAGCGCCTCATACACAAAGTTGCGCTGCTCGTAGACACGGCCGCCGGGACGGATGTAGTCGTTAACGGACTGATGACCACCGAGTGCCGTCTGAACGATCGACTGAGCCGGCACGTTGGAGCACAGGCGCATGTTCGAGAGCATGTTGACGCCCATGATGAAGTCGCTCATGCAGCGCTGGTTGCCCGAAAGCACCATCCAGCCAATACGATAGCCCGCAATCATGTGAGACTTGGACAGACCGCTAAAGGTAACGCAGGGCAGGTCGGGGGCGAGCGAGGCAATCGAGACGTGCTCGTAGCCGTCCATGCACAGGCGGTCGTAGATCTCATCGGCAAAGATCATCAGCTGATGCCTGCGCGCAATCTCGACGATGCCCTCGAGCACCTCGCGCGGATAGACAGAACCCGTGGGGTTGTTGGGGTTGATGATGACGAGGGCTTTGGTCGCACTCGTAATCTTGGACTCCATATCCTCCAAGTCGGGATACCAATCCGCCTGCTCATCACACAGATAATGTACGGGATGACCGCCGGCAAGGGTTGCGCACGCCGTCCAGAGCGGATAGTCGGGGCTGGGGATCAGAATCTCGTCGCCATTGTCGAGCAGCGCGTTCATCGAAAGCTGAATGAGCTCGGACACGCCGTTGCCCGTGTAGATATGCTCCATCTGAACATTGGGCAGGCCCTTGATCTGCGAATACTGCATGATCGCCTTGCGCGCGGAGAACAGGCCACGCGAGTTGGAATAGCCTTCGCAGTCGGGCAGCTGCTGGCGCATGTCCTTGATGACCTCATCGGGTGTGCGGAAACCGAAGGGCGCCGGGTTGCCGATATTGAGCTTGAGGATGCGCTCGCCCTCGTCCTCCATACGGGCGGCCTCGTCGACGACGGGACCGCGCACGTCATACAGGACGTTGTCGAGTTTGGTGGATTTAGAAAAAGTACGCATGGTGGTGCTCCTTGCAATTTGAGCTGAGGGATGGGGTTCGGGCTTGGAATCGTTGCGGGGTGATGATGCCTCGCCTTGATCGGCGTCGCCGGCGAGCAGCCAGGTAACATCGACCTCCAAAATACGGGCGAGCAGCTCAGCCACATCGCGCCGCGGAATCGTCTTGCCGCTCACATATTGGCTCATCTGACTCTTGCCGAGTTTTTTGCCGAGCATCTCCGATGCGCGGATTACGTCCGATTGGCGAACGTCGCGATTGGACATAGTCTGTCGCAGGCGATCGCAAAACGTCTCTTGGGCCACAGGAACCTCCTTGCTGGCAAAGTTCAATTTATAGAACACGAATTGAACCAAGGTTCAATTTAGCAAGCAGTATAGCGCGGCGCATTATCGGGAAGTTCAATTTCATAAGAAAATGCGCCGGACTCTGAGATTTGCCCAAAGCGGACAATGACACGCACGCGTTTAGAGGTATTCGAGGAAACGGGCGGCAGCAAGCGAAACATCGGCCGTTCGATATATGGCGTTGATCTGCCGATGGGGATGCCCCTCGAGTGGGCGCACGGCAACATCGAACTGGCAGCGGCGCAAGATGAGCGCGGGAAGAATGCTCACGCCCAGGCCGTCCTCGACCATGGCCATAATCGCATAGTCATCCCAGGTCGACAGCTTAGAGCGCACCGCCGGGCCCGCGCGGCGAAACAGCGGCGTAATCTCATCATCGGTGCCTCGTTCTAGCAGAATAAACTGCTCGTTGGCTAAATCGGCAAGAGAAACGACCTCCGCCGTGGCAAGCAAAGAGTCCGCCGGCACTACCGCCATCAACTCGTCGCGCACCAAAGACCGCGATGCCATGCCGTTTTCTCGGGGTTCACGCGGGATAAAGCCCAGATCGCAGCGGCCCTCTGCCACCCATTGTTCAATCTCTGAGTAATCGCCCATCAGCAACTCGTAATCGACGTCCGGGTGATCGGCGCGAAAGCGCGCAATCACCGGCGGCAGCACGTGGGTCGCCACACTCGAAAACGTACCGATGCAGATCTTGCCGCGCATGAGCCCGCGCATCTCATCCACCCGTCGCTGCAAGCGAGTGAATTCCTCACAGAGCGCTTCGACAGCCGGCATGACCTGCCGCCCATCGGCAGAAAGAGCCACGCCCTCGCGACTGCGGTCGAGCACCTTAAAACCCCAGTCTGCCTCAAGGTCGCCCACCATGCGGCTCACGCCCGACTGCGAATAGCTCAGGCGCTCTGCAGCACGCGTAAAGCTGCCGGCACGCACCGTCTCGAGCA
>CABUMZ010000066.1 GCA_902492825.1 uncultured Collinsella sp. | reverse complement strand
CGTCGTGGCCGATTCCCGTTCCCCGCGTGATGGCCGCTTCATCGAGGAGGTGGGCCGCTACAATCCGCTGACCTCTCCCAAGACGATCAGCCTTGATATCGAGAAGATCAACGACTGGCAGAGCAAGGGTGCCCAGCTCACCGATGCCGTCGCAGCGCTCATGAAGGCTGCCGAGGAGGGTCCGAAGACCGAGACCGTGGCCAAGAAGTCCAAGAAGCAGCTCGCCAAAGAGGCCGAGGCCGCTAAGGCTGCCGCTGAGGCCGCTGAGGGCGCCGAGGAGTAAATCGTGCCTGAGGTTGACGCTGCACAGCTCGAGGGTGAGGCAATGCTCTCAGATCGCATCGCCGATCTCGTCGAATATCTCGTTGTTCAGATCGTCGACGACCCGGATTCCGTGAGCCTTGAGGTCATCGATGGTGACGACGCCTCTACGATTGAGGTTTCGGTCGCCGAGGATGACGTCGCTAAGGTCATCGGCCGTCGTGGCCGTACCATCAAGGCCATTCGCACGCTCGCCCGTGCACTGGCCGCTCGCCTCGACACTGCTGTCGAGGTAGAGGTTCTGGGCTAGGACCTTGAGGTCCCAGTACAAAAACATCGCCCGTGTGGTCAAGCCGCACGGAAGGAAGGGGGAGGTCCTCGCGCAGCCGCTGCGGGGGCTTCCTTCTGTATTAGAGCCTGGTATGCGCGTCGCCCTGACGCCGCCGGCGCTCAAGCGCGACCGCTTTTGCACGGTCGTGTCCGTCACCGATACGGGCGATGGCGATCTGGTCTCGTTTGAGGGCATTGACGACTTGACGGCCGCCGAGGGTATCACGGGATGCTACGTGCTGGCAAATCGTGACGACTTTGAGCTCGATTCGCTCGACGCTGCCTATACCGACCTGATGGGTCGCGAGGTGGTCGACGAGCGCTTCGGTTCGCTCGGCACGATCGTCGAGATCATGTCGACGCCCGCTAACGATGTTTGGGTTGTCGAGGGCGATCGGTACGGCGAGGTACTGATTCCCGTGATCGAGCAGGTTGTGCTCGATCTTCCCGACGCAGGAACAATTTCCGTCCACGTTATGGACGGCCTGATCGATATGGACAAGTAGGGAGGACAACATGCTGATCGAGACCCTTTCGGTCTTTCCCGAGATGTTTGAGCCCGTCATGTCCACATCGATCTTGGGCCGCGCCCGCAAGGCCGGCCTTTTTGATTTTAAGGCGTATAACCTGCGCGACTGGACGCACGACCGCCATCGTACCGTCGATGACGAGCCGTACGGCGGCGGGCAGGGCATGCTCATGAAGGTCGAGCCTATCGCAGAGGCCATCGAAGCCATTAGCGCAGAGGGTCCCAAGCCCACTGTGGTGTTCTTTACCCCCTGTGGCGAGCCTTTTACGCAGCATGTGGCCGAGCGCCTGCTCAAAAGTGAGCGCCTGCTGTTTGTGTGCAGTCGCTACGAGGGCGTCGACGAGCGCGCGTATGCGTATGCCGATGAGCGTCTGTCGATCGGCGACTACGTGCTTACGGGCGGCGAGCTGCCTGCCATGGTCGTTGCCGATGCCGTCGTACGCCTGATTCCCGGTGCCCTGGGCGACGAGATGAGCAACGTCGACGAGTCGTTCTCGACCGCCGAGGACGGAGGACTGCTCGAGTACGCGCAGTACACCCGCCCCGCCGAGTTCAACGGCGAGGGCGTGCCGCCGGTGCTTGTGAGCGGCGATCACGCCAAGGTCGATGCCTGGCGCCGCAAGAATGCCATCGAGCGCACCTGCCGCTGGCGTCCCGACCTGATCGAGACGGCGCGCCTTACGCCACAGGAGCGTGCGTACGCGCAGGAGATTCTGGACGCTTCGTATTCGCAGAGCGAGGAGTGAGAATGGTTCCATCGCAGCATTCCGCGTTGAGGGGCGCTTTTGAGTGGATCGCGGTCATCGCGATCGCGCTTGTGGCCACCTTCCTGATCCGCACCTTTGTGGTCGAGCCCTTTGTGGTGCCCACCGGCTCCATGGAGTCCACGATCGAGATTGGCGACCAGATCCTGGCGCAAAAGGTGAGCCTCGAGCTCGGTCAGCCCGTCAAGCAGGGCGATATCGTGGTGTTTCATAACCCCGATGGCACCTCCGAGCATGATGTTCTTGTCAAGCGTGTTATTGCCACGGCCGGCCAGACGGTCGACCTGCAGGATGGCAAGGTGGTCGTTGACGGCCAAGCGCTCGACGAGGACTATACGACGGGCATGAGCTGGCCACTTTCGGTCCAAGCACCCGGCACTCAGGTAAGCTATCCCTACACCGTTCCCGACGGGTGCGTGTGGGTGATGGGCGACAACCGCGAAAACTCTGCCGACTCACGCTACTTTGGTCCCGTCGATCGCTCTGATTTGATCGCTGTGGCGCTTGTGCGCTACTGGCCGCTCAACCGCATCGGCGCTATCGACTAAAAACCGTTATAGTACAGTACCTAACCGTGTAATCGTTTCGACGAGGGGATATTAGAGGCATGAACGCTTCATCGCTTTCCTTCCAAGACATCATCCTGCGCCTCCAGCAGTACTGGGGCGAGCAGGGCTGCGTCATTATGCAGCCCTATGACTCCGAGGTCGGTGCCGGTACCTTCCATACCGCGACCACGCTGCGCTCGCTCGGTCCCGCCGAGTGGCGCACCTGCTATGCGCAGCCCTGCCGCCGTCCCGCCGACGGCCGCTACGGCGAGAACCCCAACCGCATGCAGCACTACTATCAGTTCCAGGTGCTCATCAAGCCGTCGCCGGTTAACGCCCAGGAGCTCTACCTGGGTTCGCTGGCCGCCATTGGCCTGGACCCCAACGACCATGACGTCCGCTTTGTCGAGGACGACTGGGAGAGCCCGACCCTTGGCGCCTGGGGCCTTGGCTGGGAGGTCTGGCTCAATGGCATGGAGGTCACGCAGTTTACGTACTTCCAGCAGGTGGGCGGCATCGAGGTTGACCCCGTGCCCGTCGAGATCACCTATGGCCTGGAGCGTATCGCTATGTACGCCCAGGGCGTTAACTCGGTCTACGACCTGGTGTGGAGCTACCTGCCCGACGGCACGCCCATGACCTATGGCGACGTGTTCCTCGAGAACGAGCGCGAGTTCAGCGCCTACAACTTTGAGGTCGCCAACGTCGAGATGATGCGTCAGAAGTTTGACGACTACGAGGCCGAGTGCCACTCCTGCCTGGAGCGCAAGCTTCCGCTGCCGGCGTACGACTGTGTCATGAAGTGCAGCCACGCTTTCAACCTGCTCGATGCCCGTGGCGCGCTGTCCGCGGTCGAGCGTGCCAACTACATCCTGCGCGTCCGCGCCGTCGCCAAGGCGTGCTGCGAGGCCTACATGGCCGAGGTCGCCGGAGTCAACGAGAATGCCGACCAGGAAGGCGAGGTGGCGTAAGCCATGGCAGACGCTAAGGATTTCCTGTTTGAGATCGGTACGGAGGAAATGCCCTCCGCACCGCTGAACAATGCCGTCAAGCAGCTTGGCATCATGATCGCCAAGGGCCTCGACGAGGCCGGTCTGGCCCATGGCGAGGTCCGCGTGATCTCGAGCCCGCGTCGTCTGGCTGCGCTCGTGGCCAACGTCGCTACCGCGACCGATGAGGTCCATGAGGTCAAGCGCGGCCCCGCGGCAAACATTGCCTTCGATGCCGACGGCAACGCCACCAAGGCCGCCCAGGGCTTTGCCCGCAAGTGCGGTGTGGCTGCCGAGGATCTGGTCCGTCGCGAGGACACCGACGGTCGCGAGTATGTGTTCGCCGAGAAGAACATTCCCTCCGCACCGGCTACGCCGATTCTGACCGCTCTGTGCGAGAAGACGATCGCCGGCCTGCAGTGGCCCAACTACCGCAGCCAGCGCTGGGGCCACGAGCACGCTACGTTTGTTCGTCCGGTCCGTTGGATCTGCTGCCTTTTGGGCGAGGATGTCGTGCCCGTGTCGTTTGCCGACGTGACGAGTGGCAACACCACGCGTGGTCACCGCGTACTTGGCCCCGGTGACCATGTGGTCGCCAGCCCCGCCGACTACGAGCAGGTACTCGAGGACGCCGGCGTGCTTTCTGCCGAGCGCCGTCGTGAGGCCATCCTTGCCGGTATCGCCGAGGTCGAGGCTGCCCGCCCCGGCTGCTATGTCGACACGCCCAAGAAGGTCTTTGAGGAGGTCATCAACCTCTGCGAGTGGCCGACGGTGCTTGTCGGTACCTTCGACGAGGAGTTCCTCAAGGTCCCGCACGAGATCATCTGCGAGTCCATGCTCACCAACCAGCGCTACTTCCCGATCTATGACGGCGAGGGCAAGCTTACGCGTGAGTTCGTGGTCGTTTCCAACAGCAAGCCCGAGAATGCCGAGCGCGTGATTGACGGCAACGAGCGCGTCGTGCGCGCCCGTCTGGACGACGCTAAGTTCTTCTACGAGGAGGACCTGAAGATCTCCCTCGACGAGTTCCGTGAGCGTCTGGCCAAGGTTGCCTTCCAGGAGAAGCTTGGTAGCGTGCTCGCCAAGTCCGAGCGTATCGAGCAGCTCGCGCTCGCTATTGCCCGCGAGGCTCATCTGGGCGCTCATCTTGCCGCTGACGCTGCTCGCGCCGCGCACCTGTGCAAGGCCGACCTGGTATCCAACGCCGTTGTCGAGTTCACGAGCCAGCAGGGCGTGATGGGCGGTTATTACGCGACCGCGATGGGGGAGAACGACGAGGTCGCCCACGCCATTCGCGATCATTATCGTCCCCGCTTTGCCGGTGACGAGCTGCCCGAGGGCACCGCTGGCTGCATCGTGGCCTGCGCCGACAAGCTCGATACCATCGCCGGTATCTTTGCCATCGGCGAGCCCCCGACCGGCTCTTCGGACCCCTACGCGCTGCGTCGTGCCGCTATCGGCATCATCAACATCCTGCGCGATCGCCTACCGATCGACCCCACGTCGCTCATCGACTTCGCCCTCGAGCTCTACAGTGAGCAGGGCATTGAGTTCGACGCCGCCGAGGTCGCCCAGCAGGTTCGCGACTTCTTCCATGGTCGCTTGGTGAGCATGGCCCGCGACGAAAAGATCCCGGCCGATACGGTTGCCGCCGTCTCCGCGGTGCACATCATCGCCCCGTCCGTCTTCTTCGCCCGCTGTGCCGCGCTCGACGAGGCCCGCAAGAACGATGCCGAGACCTTTGACAACCTGGCGACTGCCTATGCCCGCGCCGCGCATATCTCCAAGCCCGAGCTGGGTGCGGAGTACGACCGCAGCCTGATGGGCGAGGCCGAGCTCGCGCTTGCCGATGCCTCCGAGGCTGCTCAGACTGCTGTCGATGCCGCCCTTGCTGCCCAGGATTACCCGGCCGCATTTGCCGCCCTTGCCGCCCTGCGTGCCCCCATCGACCGCTTCTTCGATGAGGTTATGGTCATGGACAAGGACGAGCAGCTCCGCGATAATCGCCTTAAGCTGCTCAACCGCTTCGAGGCCGTTTTCTCCGGCATCGCGAACATCGGTGAGCTTGCCCGCAAAAAATAAGCCAGCTTGCGCATAAGCGCAAAAGGAGCGCCGCATGGATTGCCCGGTCACCGCTCGTCCCACCGTTATCGTTATCTCCGACTCGCTCGGTGATACCGCTTGTGAGGTGGTGCTTGCGGCGTCCGGGCAATTTGATGAAGGGGCTTTTCGCGTTTTACGTCTGCCCAAGGTGACCTCCGTGGAGCAGGTCAAGTCATTTGTGGGGTCGCGCGTCGATGCCGACCATCGCGATATCGCCGTGTTCCACACCATTGTCGACCCGGCCCTTCGTGCTCGTGTGCTCGACTACTTGGGTATGCTGCACATTCGCTCGGTCGACCTGATCGGTCCGACGCTCGCCGTGCTGTCGTCGCTCATCGGTGTGTCGCCCAAGGGCGTCGCGGGCGTGATTCACAGGACCGATGACCGCTATTTCCATCGTATCGAGGCCATGGAGTATTTCGTTGAGCACGATGACGGGCGCGGCTGCGACGATCTGTCGGGGGCCGATATCGTGCTGCTGGGCGTGTCGCGCACGTCCAAGACGCCGCTGTCGATGTATTTGGCCTATCAGGGCTACAAGGTGGCCAACGTCCCTCTGGCGCACGGCATGGAGCCGCCCAAGTCTATTTACGAGGTTGACCCGATGCGCCTGTTCGGCCTGATTTCGACCGTCGATGTGATTTCCGAAATTCGCGATAGCCGCTTGGGCGATGACTACGCTCGTGCCGTTGCCGGCTCCTATGCCGAGCCCGAGAGCGTGCGCAGTGAGCTTGAGGAAGCTCGTGCCCTCATGAAGCGCCTAGGCTGCTTTGTGGTGCGTACCGACGGCAAGGCCATCGAGGAAAGCGCTGCCGAGATCATTAGCCACTTGGAGGAAATCCAAGAAGCCCGTGCCCGCCGCGCCGCCCGTCGAGCCCAACAAAGCTAGCTTATTGGGGTAGCTAAAATGCCCCGTCCTATAAAGACTACCTAAAATTAATGAACGATATTGGTAAAGCGATTTAGCAAAGAATCTGCATTTGACCTGCATGTCTGCTGCATCGGTATCTTCATAAGGTAACCACCTTTACCTACCGTTTACCGCTATATTTACCACGTTTACCAACCCCCGCGCCCTCTGCGCAAGCCCGCTCAATGCCCGCCGTATAGTACCCTCACGGCTCGCATCCGGCGGGTCGATTCGTTACCACGGTCGTGCGCGTAAGTGCATGGAAGGGGAAGTATCGTGAGCGATTGCAAGAGAGTTTATCGTTTTGGAACCGACGCCCAGGGCACCTGTGTCACCGAGGGCGACAAGTCCATGAACTTCGTGCTTGGCGGCAAGGGCGCAAACCTTGCCGAGATGAGCCGCATCGGCCTGCCGGTTCCCGGTGGCTTTACTATTACCTGCCAGACTTGCGTCGAGTACTCCGGTGCCGGCAACGTGTGGCCCGAGGGCGCACTCGATGAGATCGTTGCCGCCGAGGCGGACCTCGAGGCTCGCTGCGGCAAGAAGCTCGGTGACGACAACGATCCGCTACTCGTGTCGGTTCGCTCGGGCGCTCCGTTCTCCATGCCCGGCATGATGGACACGGTCCTCAACTTAGGCCTCAACGACGACTCCGTTCAGGGGCTCATCGCCCAGACGCAAAATCCGCGCTTTGCCTGGGATAGCTACCGCCGCTTTATCCAGATGTTCTCCAACGTCGTTATGGGCGTCGACGCCGACCTGTTCGAGAACGCGCTGACCCGGGCACGCCTGGTCGCTGGCGTTCGCGTCGACTCCGAGCTTTCGGCCGAGGACCTGCAGGAACTCGTCGAGACCTTTAAGGGCATCTTCTCCGAGAACGTCGATGCCGCCTTGTACCCCGAGCTCGAGGTTGTCGATGGCAAGCCCGTCTTCCCGCACGATCCTGAGCTTCAGCTGCGCCTTGCCATCCAGGCCGTCTTTGGCAGCTGGATGAACGAGCGTGCCTGCATCTACCGCAAGCAGCATGGCATTTCCGACGACCTCGGCACCGCCGTCAACGTGCAGGCCATGGCCTTTGGCAACAAGGGTGAGACCTCCGCGACGGGTGTCGCCTTTACGCGTAACCCGGCCGACGGCACCAAGGAGTTCTACGGAGACTTTCTGGTCAACGCCCAGGGTGAGGACGTTGTCGCCGGCATCCGCAACACCGAGCCCATCTCCGACCTCAAGGCCACCCCGGGCCTCGAGTCTGCGGGTGAGGAGCTCGAGCGCGTGTTCCTGACGCTCGAGGATCATTACCGCGATATGTGCGATATCGAGTTCACCATCGAGCAAGGCAAGCTTTGGATGCTCCAGACCCGCGTGGGTAAGCGCACTGCTACCGCCGCCCTGCGCATCGCCATCGAAATGGTCGAGGAGGGCCTGATCACCCGCGAGGAGGCCGTGAGCCGCATCGATCCCGCGCAACTCGACCAGCTCCTGCACCCGCAGTTTGACGCCTCCAAGAAGTACGAGGCGCTGGCCTGCGGTCTTAACGCCAGCCCTGGGCGAGGTCGTGTTCTCGAGCGACGATGCCGTCGCGCGCGCCAATGAGGGCCGCAAGGTCATTCTGGTTCGCTGGGAGACCAACCCCGACGACCTGAAGGGTATGGTTGCCGCCGAGGGCATCCTGACCAGCCACGGTGGCAAGACGAGCCATGCCGCCGTTATCGCCCGCGGCATGGGTACGCCCTGCGTCTGCGGCGTTGAGCGCTTCCACATCGACGCCGCCGAGAAGGTCGTGCGCATCGAGGGGAGCGACCGCGTGCTGCACGAGGGCGACGTTATCTCCATCGACGGTACCCAGGGTATCGTCGTCGACGGCGCAGTTGATCTGGTTTCGGCCGAGCTCACCGGCGACCTGGACACCATCCTGTCCTGGGCCGACGAGATCCGTCTGGACGAGACCGGTGGCCACGCCAACCATGTGCGCGTCAACGCCGACAATCCCGAGGATGCCAAGCTCGCCCTCGAGTTTGGCGCCGAGGCTATTGGCCTGTGCCGCACCGAGCACATGTTCCTGGGCGATCGCAAGAACATCATCCAGAGCTTTATCCTGTCTGACGATGAAGCCGTGAAGCAGCAGGCCCTGGCCGACCTGCTCAAGGTTCAGACCGAGGACTTCCTGGCGATGTTCCATACCATGTCCGGTCGCGATGTGGTCGTCCGCCTGCTCGATCCGCCGCTTCATGAGTTCCTGGATAATCCTCGCGACCTCGAGGTCGCCATCACCAAGAAGGAAGCCGCCGGCGCCAGCGAGGAAGAGCTTGCCGTCCTGCGCGCCCGCCTGCGTCGTATCGACGGCATGATCGAGTCCAACCCGATGCTCGGCCTGCGCGGCGTTCGCCTGTCCGTCGTCTTTAGCGATCTGCCGCTCATGCAGGTTCGCGCCGCCGCCACGGCCGCTGCCCGCCTAATCAAGGAGGGCGTCGATCCGCGCCCCGAGATCATGGTTCCGCTCGTTTCCATCACGGCCGAGCATGTCCAGACTCGCGAGGTCATCGAGCGCGTGATCGCCGAGGTTTCCGTCGAAGAAGGCGTCGAGCTCAATATTCCCGTGGGCACGATGCTCGAGCTGCCGCGCGCCTGCATGGTCGCTGACGAGATCGCCCACCATGCCGACTTCTTCTGCTTTGGCACCAACGACCTCACCCAGACGACCTTCGGTTTCTCGCGTGACGACGCCGAGGCTAAGTTCATCCCGCTGTACATGCATAAGAAGATTCTGAAGGACAACCCCTTCGAGACCATCGATACGGCAGTACTCGAGCTGGTACGCATGGCCGTCGAGAAGGGTCGTGCCACCAACCCCGACATGCACTTTGGCGTGTGCGGTGAGCACGGCGGCGACCCCAAGTCCATCAAGGGCCTGTTTAACGTGGCCGACGTGGACTACGTGTCCTGCTCGCCCTACCGCGTGCCCCTCGCGCGCTTGGCTGCCGCCCAGGCCAAGCTCGAGGCCAAGCGTCCCGCCTAACGTTTTGGGCGTAGACGCCTAGTGTAGCCCCCCTTCATGCCGCCCGTCTCATTTGTGAGACGGGCGGTTATCATGTGCGGGTTTTGTCTTTTTGTCTGCGTAAAAAATTGTTCTTGCAGCAGAAACCCGCGCGTGTATACTCGAATACGTTTGTTCAACTACGTGCCGGCCATGGTGGTACGGCACCTCTAGAAGAGTAAGGAATTGCACATGGATTACATCCGCGCAATCGAGCGTCAGCAGATCCGCGAGGACATTCCTCAGGTTCGCGTCGCCGACAACGTCAAGGTTCACTACCGCATTAAGGAAGGCGACCGCGAGCGCATCCAGGTCTTCCAGGGCGACGTCATCCGCATGGCCGGCGCCGGTGCCCGCGAGACCTTCACCGTCCGCAAGATGTCCTTCGGTGTCGGTGTTGAGCGTACCTTCCCGCTTCACAGCCCCAAGATCGCCAAGCTCGAGGTCGTTCGTCATGGTCGCGTCCGTCGCGCCAAGCTGTACTACCTCCGCGACAAGGTGGGCAAGGCTGCTCGCATCCCCGAGAAGCGCTAAGAAGATCGCAGCGTCTGTCCACTCGTTTGGACACAAGGGTCACCTTCGGGTGGCCCTTCTTTTTATCTGATTTGCATGCAAGGAGGGCCTGGTATGGCCAACATGACGAGCTCGGTTTCGGCATCGCAGGTTGCCGGTGAGTTGGCGAGCGCCACGTTTGAGGAGATTCCCGCCCTCGTGGAGCATTATCGCGAGGACCCGCGCCAGCAGGTGATCAAGGCTTGTGAACGCGCCCTCAAACGCCATGCCAAAGAGCTTGCCGAGCGCGAGCGCGTCAATGACATGTACGAGCTTATGCATGAGCTTGGCGGCGATGGAGTGGTCGTTGGTGTCGACGAGGTGGGTCGCGGATCGGTGGCCGGTCCTTTGACGGTATGCGCTGTCTGCCTTCCTATGGAGCCGCGCGTCTGGGGCATCAACGATTCCAAAAAGCTCACGCCGGCGCGCCGCGAGTTGCTCTCAG
>CABUMZ010000065.1 GCA_902492825.1 uncultured Collinsella sp. | reverse complement strand
GCTGCCGCGCCTGCGCGTGTCCGACATTGGCGAGGCGCGCCCCGAGCCGCCGCTCGTTGTGGACACGACCGCGCCCATCCCCTGTCTGCGCCACGGCATTCCCACCAACCGCCTGGCCTACGCCATGCAGTACTTCGACCTGAGCTGCGTCGCATTTGAGGACCTACCCTATGTGACACTGCTCTGCCGCCTGCTCAAACAGCTGCCCACGAGCGAGCACTCGGCCGAGGAACTTGACAACCTGCTCGCCGGCAAGCTGGGCTTTTTGAGCTTTACGACCGAGGTCATGACCCAGCCCGACGTAGACGGCGTGCGTCCCTACCTGCTGGTGAGCGCCGGCGCCCTGTCCGAAAAGATCGACGCGCTGGCGAGCCTACCGCGCGAGGTGTGGTCGAGCACGCTTTTGCTCGATGCCGACGCCGACCGCGTTCGCGACGTGCTCACGCAGATTCGCATTGGGCTTGAGCAGGGCTTTATCAACAACGGACACTCGGCGGCGCTCGGTCGCGCGATGAGCTACAGCTCACCTTCGGCCGTGGTGCGCGAGCAGCTTTCGGGCGTGGACTTCTATCTGTTCCTGCGCGATCTGCTCGACCACTTTGACGAGCGCCTGAACGGCCTGCGCGCCAAGCTTGCCGAGCTGGCAGACCGCATCTTTGTGGCCGATGGCTGCATGGCGAGCTTTACCGGCAGCGACGAGGACTTTGACGCGTACTGGGATGCCGCGGGCGACCTGGGACTGGGCGCCGGCGACGGCGCCGATGCCGGCCGCAACGCGCTCGTGGTGCCGGAGCCGCGCGACCGTCACGAGGCTTTCGTCATCCCCAGCGACATCTGCTTTGCCGCGCGCGCGTGCGACCCGCGTCGCCTGGGCATCGACGTGACGGGCGCTTGGGCCGTGGCTGCCAATGCGCTCTCCTACGACTACCTGTGGAACGAGATCCGCGTGAAGGGCGGTGCGTACGGCTGCGGATTCCGCGCTGCCGGCGAGCGCCAGACGGCGTTCTACACCTACCGCGACCCGGCGGTCGATCCTTCGATTGAGCGCGTGACGCGCGCAGGCGCATGGCTCGGCAGCTTTGAGCCCGACGAGGCCGCCTTTGAGGGCTTTATCGTGAGCTGCGTGAGCGGCATGGACGCGCCCGTGAAGCCGTACGCGCTCACCAAGCGCCGCAACACGACCTACCTGGCTGGACTCGATCCGCACGCGCGCGAGGAGCGTCGCGCCCAGATGCTCGCGGCCACACCCGGTGAGCTGCGCTCGCTCGGCGCCGACGTGACGCGCATCGCAGCCGCGTCGCCCACCTGCGTCTTTGGCGGCCGCGACGTCATCGCCAAGAGCAACGCCGGCTTTAACGTCGTCGACCTGCTGGCCTAGCCGCACCAAGCAAAAACCACCACGAAGGGACAGGCACCTTTGTGGTGGTTTGCGGGCGGGCTGTTACTTGAGAAACGGGTTCGGTGTGACCGTCAGTGGGTTGAGTCGGTACACGTCCGCAAAGCACTCGCGACCGTAATCGGAATCGTTGCTCCAGCTGCCGTGGTCGACGTCGTATTGCGAATCCAGGCGAATCCACTCCTCCGGCTTATTCTTCTCGTGCTTGTTACAGAAGTAGCGACGGTACTCGACCTCGTGCTCAAACTCAAACTCGGCATCCGAGCCCCTGCCGGCATACTCGTCGACCGACGTCAGGTTGCCGTGGTCGTCGTAGTAAAACTCCGCATAGCCGCCGCGCTCGGACTCGATCCGGTCGATCTTGCCGTCGATGTACGAATAATCCACGGCGGCAAACGACGAGCTCAGCGAACCGTAATCGTTGCCATGCGTGTCATAGGCCACGGGCGAGACGCGCGAAATGTTACCGTCCTTGTCGTACTCGTAGTTCAGCGTGAGCGTCCATCTGGTGCCCGCGGTGTCACCCTGGCTGTCCGTGATAAAGGACGTCACGCGACCCTTGTCGTAGCCGTACGAATAGACGACCGTTCGAGGATTGGCCGGACTGGTCTCGGTGTCGGTCACCAGGTTTCCGCCCTGATAGACAAAGGTGCTTGCGCTCTCGCCGTAGCCCGCGCTGGTCGTCTTGTCGATCAGGTTTCCGTCCGAGTCGTACGTGAACGTCGTTGTGCTCGACGCGTCGCTTATGTCGCCATCGCTATCGATGCGCGTGACGTTGCCGTCGGCGTCGTACGTAAACGTGTTGATGTTCACGTAGCCGCCCGCTCGAGTCTCCTCAATCTCCGAGACGCGGTGTGACTCGTCGTGCTCAACGCTGTAGCTCATGCCGCCGCCCTGCTTGACGGCGGTCGTGTACCCCGTGACATAGCCGTTCTTATCGCGCTCGATCTCATAGACGTCGCCGTACTGACCCGATTTATCGGTGCCTTCGTAGGACACCGGCAGCCACAGCTCGTCGAGCTGCGTATCCTTGATGCCGCTGACCTTCGTGTCCTGCGGCAGTGCCAGCGTTGCGAGCTTCTTTTTACCCGAGAGGTCGATGCTCTTGAGGTCCTGGGCATTTTTGAGATCGAGCTTCTCGATGTTGTCGCAGCCGTCCAGGTTGACGACGGTGACGTTGCTCGCCGAGTTGAGGTCGACCGTCTTAAGGTCGCCGCAGCCCGAAAGGTCCAGGTTGACGAGCTTGTCCCCGCCGGATTCCACACTGACGACGCTGGGGAACACCTTGCCCAGGCCCTGCGTCGACGTAACGCCGTCCAGCTCGACCGACGTGACCGCCTTGGCCTCGTCGTTCGAAATGCGTCCGTCGCCGTTGGTGTCGTATTTGGTCGAGACGAGCGCACGCATGCCGCTGTCCGGGAAGGTTTTTTCGTCGATTGGGGTGGTTGCGACCTGGGTGAAGTAGAACAGCGCGCCGCCGCCGATGCCGGCGGCCACGGCAAGCACCGCGGCGAGGGCAATGAGGGGCTTCTTGGAACGTTTGCGCCGCGCAGGCTGCTGCACGGGCACATATTGTTGAGGGGCGGGCGCGGCAGGCTGAGGTTGCTGCGCGGCCGCGACCTGGTCGGGCGCTACAGGCGCGCCGCATACGGGGCAAAAGAGTGCGTCGTCGATAAGCTGCGCGCCACACGAGCGACAAAACATGGTGGGCTCCTTTCGGTCCATTCCTTCCACCATGAAGGTAAACCGGAAACCGCGGCCCTTGTTGCGCAACAAAGCCAAACGGGGGACAAACCACCACAAAGGGGACAGGCACCTTTGTGGTGAGCGGGAACACTTGTTCTGTACGTACATATGTTCTATATTTTAGTCAATTGCATCGCTATCGAATTGCAACTAAGATATAGTTGCAGAATGTGAGAGCGAAGTGACTCGAGTCGATAGGCTTATCGCCCAGCTGCTTAGTTGTCCTTCGACGTATAGATTTGCCGACTTCCTTAAAGTTATGACGTCATACGGCTTTGAGGTGGACAACAAAGGCAAGACATCCGGATCGCGCGTTCGCTTCTACAGGCCATCAGATGGCAGGATGTTCGTAATGCACGCGCCACATCCATCTGACGAATTGACAGCGGGGACCATTCGAAACATCGTTCGATTTCTGCAAGATGTCGGAGGTAGTCATGAGTAACGTTTTGGCATACAAGGGTTATTTCGCCCCAGTCGAGTTCGATGCCGAACAGCATGTGCTAACAGGTATGGTCACCGGCATTAGGGACGCAATCGTATTTGAAGGCTCCACGGCTGAAGAAGTGGAGCAATGCTTCCACGACGCCGTCGACGATTACCTTGAGTTTTGCGCCGAGAAGGGCAAGGAACCCGAGCGGGCTTTTAAGGGCTCGTTCAACGTAAGAACGGGCTCTGAGCTCCACAAGCAAGCAGCGCTGGCAGCGGCAAAGAAGGGTGAGTCACTCAATAAGTTTGTGACTGAAGCAATCGCTGCGGCGTTATAGCATTAACGCATAGGCCCAAACAACCACAAAGGGCGCAGTTCACAGGCATATTTGCGGTGGCTTTACTGCCCATATCGCGTTTGCCCAGATAAAACCTGCCAAAATAAACCTGTCCCTTTTTGGTAGGTTTGGGAGATGAGGCCGGGATGAATAAGGCTGAGTTGCGGCGGGCGGTGATTGCTCGGCGCGATGCTCTTGATTTGGATGTGCGGGCGGCAAAGTCCGCTGTTGTATGCGCGCGGCTTGTTGAGCTGATGGAGTCCAGCGGCGCTGCGGGCCAACGCACCGTTGCCGTCTATGCCGCCATGGGTTCCGAAGTCGACCCCGCCGCGTTTGCCGCTGCGGCCGCCAAACGCGGCTGGCGCGTGGCCTATCCGTGCATGTTCTCGGCAAGCGACGCCGCCGCATGCAGCCAGCGCATGTGCATGCGGGCGGTCTCTGCCGGCGATGCATCCGAGGCCCCGTTTATCGCCCACCCCACGCGAGCCTTCGCAGCCACGGACGTCGACAGCGACCACTTCCCCATCGTGCCCGCCGCCGAGCTCGACATGGTTGTCGTGCCGCTCGTGGCTTTCGACCGCACCGGCGCGCGCCTGGGCTACGGCGGAGGCTGCTATGACCGCTACCTGCCCACAGTTGCATCTGAATGCCAAATCGTCGGCATCGCCTTTGACGAGCAGCGTGTCGACCACGTTCCCACCGACGCCCACGACCTGCCGCTACCCCACATCGTCAGCGCCTAAATGCCAGCGTACCTCCCGGCAGCCTAGTGCTCCTCGCCGGCGCGAGCTAGGTCGTAGGGCGTGGTCTGGTAGACGTAGTAGTTGAGCCAGTTGGTGTAGAGCAGCTGAGCCTGGCTGCGCCAGACGTTGCGCGGCTCGGCGGTGGGGTCGTCACCTGGAAAGTAATGCGCCGGCACCTCCGGGTTGAGTCCGCGCTTCACGTCGCGCTCGTACTCCAGACGCAGCGTGTCGGTATCGTACTCGGGATGGCCAAATACAAAGAAGCGGCGGCTGTCGGTCGACTTGACGATGTACAGGCCCACCTCGTCGGACACGGCCACAACCTCAAGCTGCGGCTCGGCCTCCACGTCCTCACGGCGCACATCGGTGTTGCGCGAATGCACGGCATAGAAACGGTCGTCAAAGCCGCGAACCAGCGGGCTTTGCGGCTTCACCAGATAATGCTCGAACACGCCGCTCGCCTTTGCCGGCAGGTCGTGCTTCTGGATACCGTAATGATGGTACAGGCCGGCCTGCGCGCCCCAACAAATATGCAGCGTAGAGTGCACGTGCGTGGTAGACCAGTCCATGATCTGGCAGAGTTCGGGCCAGTAGTCGACCTCCTCGAACGGCATCTGTTCCACCGGCGCGCCCGTGATGATCAGGCCGTCGTAGTGGATGTCGCGGATGTCGTCGAACGTGCGGTAGAACGTCTCCAGGTGGCCGGCGCTTACGTGCGTGGCCTCGTGCGTCTTGGTGCGCAGCAGGTCCACCTCCACCTGCAGCGGCGTGTTGGAGAGCTTGCGCATGATCTGCGTCTCGGTGGCGATCTTGGTGGGCATGAGGTTGAGGATGAGCACGCGCAGCGGACGGATGTCCTGGTGCAGCGCGCGGTACTCGGTCATGACAAAGATGTTCTCGCTCTCGAGCTGCGCGGCGGCAGGGAGGGCGTCGGGAATGCGAATGGGCATGGATGCTCCTTACGAGTCAGTTGCAGCTATGGTACAACGAGCAGCCCTATCCGCGCGAGCACATCGCCCAGCGATGCCGTCAGCGGCCCAAATCACTCCAAAAGTAGAGATTAAGGCATGTCCCAAAAATCTTCGGCGCTTTAGCCTGGCAAAGTGACAGCAGGACGCTACAATGGTTCGACGCGAAAAACTCGGCCGGAAGGATACTCGTATGTACCAGACGCGTAAGATCGGTGTGGTCGGCCAGGGCCACGTAGGAGCACATGTCGCCAACAGCCTGCTCATGCAGGGCATTGCCGACGAGCTGTACCTGTGCGATATCAACGAGGCCAAGGTGACGTCCGAGGTCCAGGACCTGCGCGACTCCCTTTCGTTTGTCCCGTATAACACCAAGATCGTCAACTGCTACGACCACTACGAGGAGCTGGTCTGCTGCGACGTCATCGTCAACGCTGCCGGCAAGGTCGCGCTGGCCGCCGGCAACCGTGACGGCGAGCTGTTCTTTACCACCGACGCCGCCCGCACCTTTGCCAAGCGCATCGTCGACGCCGGCTTCGACGGCATCTTCGTGAGCATCTCCAACCCCTGCGACGTCGTGTGCACCGAGCTGTGGCACCTGACCGGCTACGATCCCAAGAAGATCATCGGCTCGGGCTGCGGTCTGGATTCCGCCCGCCTGCGCACCGAGATCTCCAAGAAGGTCGGCGTGAGCCCCAAGTCCATCGACGCCTTCATGATCGGCGAGCACGGCTTTAGCCAGCTGGCCGCCTTTAAGGCCGCGACCATCGCCGGTAAGAGCCTCAACGAGCTCCAGGCCGAGAACCCCGACAAGTACGCCTTTGACCACATGGAGATTGAGGAGCTCGCGCGCAAGGGCGGCTATGTGACCTACCAGGGCAAGCAGTGCACCGAGTACGCCGTCGCCAACTCCGCCGCGCGCGTCTGCGCCGCCGTGCTTCACAACGAGCACGCCGTGCTTTCCGCCTCCACGCTTATGACCGGCCAGTATGGCGAGGAGGGCATTTTCACATCCTTGCCGTGCGTGATCGGCGCCGAGGGCGTCGAGGAGGTCTACACGCTCGACCTGTCCGAGTACGAGCTCGAGGGCTTCCACAAGAGCTGCCAGCACATCCGCGACAACATCGCCCAGCTCGACTGGTGGGACGCTGAGGCCTACGACGCGAAGTAGTCCGCCGCTTGACGCGACACCTCGCTCATACGGACGCCATGCAAAGCGGGCCGCGCCGGAAATCCCCGGCGCGGCCCGCTTTTTGACTCATGTGGCCCGCTTGCGAATCGAAGGTGAATGCTTTTCCCGTTACCTAGTACTGCTCGATGCCCATGTAGCGACGAATCTCGGGGCTGTGGTCGAACACCTTGCCGCGGGCGGCACGCAGCTCGCAGCTCATCGCGTAGAAGAAGATCGGCTCCAGGTACGAACGCACGCTGGCAGGCACTTCGCCCACGCCGTACTCGAGCGCATCGAGCACCATGACTGTATCGGTGTGCGTGTTGAGGAACGCAAGAGCGCGCTCCTCCATGGGGCGGCACTCGCCCGCGCCAAGCTGCACAAAGTAGAACACGCCGGGCTCGGTGGCCTCGAAGGGACCGTGGAAATACTCGCCGGAGTGGATGTAGCAGCAGTGCTGCCACTGCATCTCCATGAGCGAGCAGATGGCCATGGCGTAGGTCTGGCTAAAGTTGGGTCCGGAGCCCAGGATATAGAAGAACTTGTGCTGCTGGCAGAGCTCGGCAAAGCGATCGCCCAGCTCGGCGTTGACCTTCTCGCGAGCAGCGGGCAGCAGGGCATCCATCTGCTTAAGGCCGGCGTACATGTCGGCAAGCGCCTCGTAGCCCTCCTGCTGGTCGAGCAACTCGGCAGCCATCAGGGCGCCGATGCCCTGCGGGACCTCGGCCTGCGGCACGCCCTCGCCCCAGGGATAGACCCAGGTAGTCCACTTGCCGTTGTCGATCTTGGAGCCCTCGCAGTCGGTCATGGCGACGACCTCGGCACCGGCGGCCAGCGCCATCTCGCAGCCGTCGACGACCTCCTGCGTGTTGCCGCTGTGGCTGCAGGCAATAACGAGTGACTTCTCACCAAGGCTCTTGGGGGCCATCAGGCAAAACTCGCGTGCCGTGTAGACCGTCGAGGTAAACGTGGTGGCCTCGCGCTTGAGCAGCTCGTTGGCCGGCATCAGGTCGATCATCGAACCGCCACAAGCGATCCAAAAAACGTTCTCGATCTTGCCCTTGCGCTCGATGATTTCCTGAACCAGATCATGTGCGTTCATCCTGATGTTCCTCCTTGTGCGGCGGTTTTGAACGGCGACAGCTCGTACCTGCGGTCGTTCTATGTTGTCCTATTTATAACACGTGTAATAACGCCCGTGAAGTCATTTCACCAAAGTTATTCTATGTTGTTCTATCTGTGGACATTAGATGTCGAAGACGTAGCGCGAGCCCACGATCTTTTGGCGGCCGAGCAGTAGAGGGCGCCCGCCGGCGTCGGTAAAGTACGCCTCCATATAGAAGAGCGGCTCGCCGACCGGCACCTCCAGCAGTGGGGCCGCTTGAGCATCGGCAAGCGCAATCTCCACAGTGCAGGGGTCGGACTTGAGCGGCGCGCGACCCGAATGCTCGGCAACGAGCGCAAAGATTGAGTTATCGGTGAGGTCCTCATCGGCCAGCGTCTGCAGGTAGGGATGGTCGGCGAGCACAAAGACGTTGTTCTCAAGCATGACAGGGATGCCGTCGGCCGTGCGCACGCGCTCGACCACGATAAGCTCGCAGCCGGGCTCCACGCCAAAGAACGCCGCATCCTCGTGCGTCGCCGCGACCACCGTGCGCGACACCAGACGAGCACCCGGCACCATGTCGTTGGCAGCGCAACCCTCAGTAAAGCTCTGGACGTCACCCTTCTGGCGAATCTTGCGCTTGAGCTTGGGAGCGCACACAAAGGTGCCCCTCCCCTGCTGGCGGTTGAGATACCCCGCACGCGACAGCTCCTCGATGGCGCGACGCACGGTGACGCGCCCCACGCCGTAGGACTTCGCGAGCTCCATCTCGGAAGGAATGCGCGAGCCGGCAGCGTACACGCCGCGCGCGATCTCGCCCTTTAGGTCGTCCATGACCTGCTGGTACAGCGGCACGGCGGACACGTCAGTACGGTCGGTCTTGCTATCGAAAGCCATCGTTACGCTCCATCCCGCGCATGCTCGGACTCAAACTCTTCAATCGCCGCCATAAACTGCTCGCCAAAGGCGTCGGCCTTTTTCTCGCCAATGCCGTTAACCTGAATGAGCTCGTCGCGCGTCTGCGGGCGCAGGCGGCACAGGCCGCGCAGGGCCTTGTCGGAGAAGACCATGTACGGCGCCATCTCCAGCTCCGTCGAGATCTCCTTGCGGAGGGCACGCAGGCGCTCGAACAGCTCGGTATCGTCGCCCACGCGCGGGCGCTGAACCAGCTCGGCCTCCTCGCGCAGCAGATCGACGGCGCGGCGGGCGCGGGCCGAGGCCTTGCGCTTGGATGCACGACGCTTAACGGTAAAGGCAAACGCCTCATCCTCGACCTCGCCGGCACGCGGGCCCAGCCCCACGACCGGGTACTGCCCCTGCGAGGTGGCCAGATAGCCGCGGCCGCACAGCTGGCCGATGATGTCCTTGATGCGCCCGACCGATTCGCTCGACAGCTCACCGTAGCCGCGGTCCTCGTCCAGATGCATCTGGCGAATGCGCTCGGTGTTGCCGCCGTGGAGCACATCGGCGATCAGCGACTTGCCAAAGCGCATGGGACGCGTGGCCACATAGCGCACAGCGGCGCGGGCCATATCGGTGACGTCTTCGACCTCGAACTGCGTGAGACAGTTGCTGCAGTTGCCGCAGCCCTCGGCGTCGTCTGCCGTGCCGCCCGCGGCGGCTGCCGCATGCTCGGCCGCGGCCTCGTCGCCAAAGTAGCGCAGCATGTATTCGCGCAGGCAGCCGGTGGTATTGCAGTAGCCCTCCATCTGGCTGAGCAGACGATAACGGTTCTGGAGCGCCCACGCGCGCTGCTCGTCATCGAGCGCCTCGTCAGCCGCATCGCCGCGGTCGATCAAAAAGCGGCGCATGCGAAAATCGTTACCGTTCCACAGCAAGTGACAGCTGGCCGGATCGCCATCGCGGCCAGCGCGGCCCGCCTCTTGGTAGTAGGCCTCGATGCTCTCGGGCACGTTGTTGTGAATCACGTAGCGCACGTTGGGCTTGTCGATGCCCATGCCAAAGGCGTTGGTAGCAACCATCACCTGGATGTCGTCGTCGATAAAGGCACGCTGGCTCTGGCGGCGGGCGTCGTTGCCCATGCCGGCATGGTAGCGGCCTACGCGAATGCCGCTGGGGCCCAGTGCCTCGGCAAGCTCCGCGGCCAGCGCGTCGACCGTCTTGCGGGTCGAGCAATACACGATGCCGCTCTCGCTCGAATGCGCGATCACGTAGTCGCGCACCCAGGCGGTCTTGGCCTTGTCGCCCATCTCCTCGCAACCAAAGTAGAGGTTCCTGCGATCGAAGCCCGTCACCACGGTGGCCGGATTTTGCAAGCCGAGCATCTGTTGAATATCGGCTCGCACGCGTTCGGTCGCCGTAGCGGTAAAGGCCGCCACGATGGGGCGCTGCGGCAGTGCATCGATAAACTCACGAATCTGTAGGTAGGCGGGGCGGAAATCCTGGCCCCACTGGCTCACGCAGTGGGCCTCGTCAATGGCCACGAGCGGCACGCCAATGCCACCGTCCGCCGCGGCTTCCTGCGCAAAGGCTAAAAAGCGCGGCTCGAGCAGACGCTCGGGTGCCACATACATAAGCTGATAGCGGCCCTCGCGCGCCCGCTTGAGCACGGTATTTTGCTGAGCCGGCGTAAGGCTGGAGTTGAGATAGCTGGGCCGCGCACCCGCCGCGAGCAACGCACGGGTCTG
>CABUMZ010000064.1 GCA_902492825.1 uncultured Collinsella sp. | reverse complement strand
ATTCTTTTTGGTATTGAGCTTTTATTTAAAGAAAATAAAACGAATAACAAGGGCAACTGCTATGGCTGCAATGATCAAAAGCAGGATTGTCAGTCGATGCTGCTTGCGTCGTTTACTTGATGAAACGAAGATTGATTTTCCCTGTTTTGGCGTTTCGAGATAGCGAGCCGAATGCGTCAAGGTTTGCTTTGGTCGAGGACCTCTTTGTTGATGAGCGGCGGATGCTTTCATCGGCTCATCACTAGCTGCGCTGTTTTTAGATAATGGTGCGTCTTTCAGATATACAGGGTCTCCCGAGGCGACGCCCATATGTTTGCGTTCCGTTTGGGCATCCTCGAGCGTTTGATATCGATTTCTCGTCACATACTCGGGCTCAGGATCATTAATGGGCTCTTGCGAGATGTGGGGGCGATGGAACCGTGGCGGCTGCGTGGAAGTTTCTTCCCCCTGCGTCTGCATAAACATTTTGTTCTGGTTTTGGTCGTCCATGATGCCCTTTAGCTCGTTACCAACAACGTGTACGCGCTCATTGTAAGCCCCTTGCTATTTGTAGCTGTGAACATACTTGTTATTTAAGCTCTGGTTCAAAGAACCTTAACCTTCCTAAAACCTGAGTCATACGCACTTAGATATGCTTATAGTACTGGACTCAAAAAACTTTATAGTCGATGTATATATGAGCACTGGGTGGGCATATATAAGAGCGTCAAAAGAAGTCCCAGTCACCTGGAGGATGACTCGGCAGTCCTATAAAGGAGTGGTAAACATGGCAAGCATGGTTCCTTATCGTTCGGTTTTTGGCGTTCGTCCCTCTGCAAGCTCGCTGTTCGATCTGTTTGATGATATGAGCGACCTTGCAAACAACTCGATTGCTTCCAAGGCGTTCCCCGTTGACGTTGAGGATAAGGGCGACGGCTATGAGGTCAAGGCTTATCTGACCGGCGTCGCCAAGGACGATATCGATGTCGAGCTTAACGAGGGCCGTCTGTCCATTAGCGTGAATGTCGAGGAAGACGAGGAGAACGAGGGCAAGAACTTCCTGCAGAAGGAGTTCAGCTCGTACAGCGCGACGCGTGGCGTATATCTAAAGGACGCTTCGAGCGAGGGCCTCTCGGCTAAGTACGCTGACGGCATCCTGACCGTTACGGTTCCCAAGATCGTCGAGAAGAAGAACGTTACGAAGATCTCCATTGACTAACTTCGTTGGTGTTCTGCGCTATTAAAAGACAGCAAAAGGGGCTGGGAAGCGATTCTCGGCCCCTTTTGCTGTCTAGGATAGTCTATTGAATGGTTGCCGGTTGATACTGACTCGCAGGGCGTATCGAGAGTTTTCGCGATCCTTGGAGAAGGGTTGCGGAGCTGCCGACCTCGTCATCCAGGGTTGCGGCTAGAGCTTTGGCATAGCTTTTGACGGTAAGGCTCGGACGATTGTTGTCTTGGCTGATATGCATGGCAATGAGCTGTTCGGTGCGATCGGTAACAAGTTCGCGCGCGGCTTCGGCGGCTTGGCCGTTGGAGAGGTGTCCCCTTGCAGACAGGATGCGCTCCTGAAGAAAGCGGGGATATTCTCCCTCGCGCAGCATGGTCACATCGTGGTTGCTTTCGAGCGCGAGGACTCGACAATCTTTGAGGGTGTTCATGGCTTGGCTCGATAGCTCTCCGGTGTCGGTAGCAAAGCCGATGGAATCATCGAGGGCGTCGAATCGAAAGCCGATTGGATTTATGACATCGTGTGATGTTGAGTAGGTTTGCGCGTGGATGCCGGCAATGGATAGGGTGTCACCGGGGTCGAATTCCTCGACAGGCAGATGCGAAAGATTTTCTTTGCTCGAAAGTGTGCCCCTACTGGCAAAGAGGGGACCGTGCCAGTGCTTGCACCAGACATCGAGACCCTTGATGTGATCGCTATGCTCATGAGTAATGAGAAGAGCCGAGACGTTGTCTGCCGAGAGTCCCAGTTCTGCCATGCGCTTTAATGTCTCGCGGCGAGAAAGACCGTCGTCAATCATGATGAGCCCCCGGGGGCCTTCGATGAGCGCGCAGTTGCCTTTTGAGCCGCTGCCAAGGATATGAAGGTGCAGACGAGACATAAGATTCCAAAGGATACAATGGGTGCGGACGAATAGAGGAGGAAGCAAATGCCTACGGTATCACAGCATTACGGACACCATGCCGTGCCCGGGGCAGTCGATGAGACCCGAACGAGGCAGCAGGCTGCTCCTGTCGTGCTCATGGTATCAGGCGGCGCGGACTCGACGGCACTGCTTCTTATGGCGTGCACATCAAAGCTGGATATCCAAGACGGGCGCGGTGTTGCCCCCATTGCTCGCGAGCGCCTGCATGTGCTGCATGTAAACCATCATCTGCGCGGCAAGGCGTCCGATGGCGACGAGGCCTTTGTGCGTGAGCTCTGCGCGAAATATGGTTTACCGCTGTGCGTGGAGCACGCTTATTTTGATGGGGAGTCGGGCAATATTGAGGCTGCGGCCCGCGAAGTGCGCTATGCCGCGGCGCGGAGGTATGTTCGCGAGCTCTGCGCCCAGACGGGGGCACCGCGAACGGCGGCTCGTATCTGCACCGCGCACACGTCTTCGGATCGCGCGGAAACGTTTTTGATGAACGCGATTAAGGGTTCGGGCCCCGCTGGCCTATCGAGCATTCCTCGCCGGAGGAATATCGTGGTACGTCCCTTGCTCGACCTAACTCATGGCGAGCTCGTGGGCTATCTACAGGTACATGGTCAGCCGTGGCGTGAAGACGAGAGCAATGAGGATATCTCGTATCTGCGAAACTACGTGCGCCATCGAGTAATGCCGGTGGTGGTGCAGCGCAACGCGAGCGTCTGCAAGACGATTGGCGCCGCCTGCGAGATCTTAGGCGATGAGGACGCGTTTTTGTCTCAGCTTTCGGCACAGGCGTTTCGAAGCTGTTTGCGCAAAGAGGCAGCGGGTGCGCTGGTGCTCGATGCCAGGCGCCTGGCTGCGGCCGAGGTGGTAATCGCGCGGCGCATCGTGCGACTGGCGATTAAGCGCATCGATCCGAACGCTCGTCCCGAGATGCGACATGTGGAGCGAGTCCTTTCCTGCGTTGCCGAGGGCACCGGCTCGGTCACGCTTCCGGCGGGGATTGACGCACGCATTGAGTTTGGCATGCTGGCGTTTAAGGCGCCGGCGGCTCGCGAGGGCCTGGTCGCGGGCTGGGTTACCGTACCCGGTCGTTTGCCGTTGGGCGGGGGACGTATGCTGGTCACAGAACCGATGGCTGTTGAGCCGGGATGCGATATCGTGCGCCGCGCCCGTGAGCTTGCGGCTGCCGGGGAAGTGACAGCTTTGGTAGACGCGGCTGCCCTGGGTTTTGCCGACAGCGATAGTGAGCGGATCCTGGCGGGCTCGCGTGGCGAGATCCCTGCCGAGGCGCGATTGGCGCGCCTGTGGGTGGACGGTCCCGCGCCGGGAGACGTGATGTGCCCGTTAGGGATGAGTGGCCGAAGCAAGAAAGTATCCGATTTGCTAGGTGAGGCTCGCATTCCCGTTTCCGAGCGCGCCGGCGTGCCCATGGTGAGGACGGCGCCGGGGGGTGCCGTGGTATGGGTCGCCGGAGTTCGCTCGGACGAGCGTTTTAAGTGCACGGCCGCAACGCGCGTGGCATATCTGCTCCGCGTGGTCGATGCGGAATAGCGTCCCACGCCTGCTATTCTGTGCGACGTTGACGGTATTCCCGCGCTGATGGCGCACGGGCTGGTAAATTTACCCCGTGCGCTGCTAGAATGTGTAGTTCGCGTCCATACGGCGGTGTGTGGGCGATAAGCACAAGAAAGGGTTGTCATGGCTTCTCAACATCCGGATATCGAGAAGGTTCTGTTTACGCAGGAGGATATCGACGGTATCGTCTCTCGCCTGGGCGAGGAGATTACGCGCGACTACGCGGGTAAGGATCTGGTGCTGATTGCGGTCCTGCGCGGCGCCGTGGTCTTTATGGGCGACCTGATGCGTAAGATCGAGCTGCCGACCAACATCGATTTCATGGCTGTTTCGAGCTACGGCGACGGTGTGAAGTCCTCGGGTATCGTGCGTATCATTAAGGACCTGGATATCGACATCCGCGGTCGCGACGTGCTGATCGTCGAGGACATTCTGGACTCGGGCCTGACGCTCAAGTATCTGATGAAGAACCTCGAGAGCCGCAAGCCCGCTTCTCTGGAGGTCGCCGCCTTCCTGTGGAAGGACGTTGAGGACCGCGTCTCGGCCATCACGCCCAAGTATGTTGGAACCCATTGCCCCGATGCCTTTGTGGTGGGCTACGGCCTCGACTATGCCGAGCGCTATCGCAACCTTCCGTATCTGGGCATTTTGAAACCGGAGGTTTATTCGTAAGATGCCCGACGACCGTAACGACAACAATTCCCAGACTCCCCGGGACCCAAAGATCCCGGGGATGCCCGGAGGCAAGAAGCCCACGCGTACGGGCTGGCTGTATTTTCTTTTGGCTTGCGCGCTTCTGGGCTATGCCTTCTTTAATATGGGTTCCGGCTTTGCCAGCTCCAGCAATACCGTTAAGCTCGCGACGAGCGAGATGGTCAGCGCCATCAAGCAGGATTGCGTCGAAGATCTGACCTATACGGTTCAAGACGGAAGCGTGACGGGTCATTACTGGAAGACAAAAAAGGACAAGGGCGATACGAGCGAGCTCAAGAGCTTCTCTTCGACCTATGTCGGCTCCGATTCGCTTGCCGAGCTCATGGCGGAGCACCCCGATACCAAGTACATCGTCAACACCAACGATCCCGATTTTTGGGGCGACTTGGCGATGAGTGTGCTTCCGACGATCGCCCTTATCGCCATCATGTTCTACTTTATGCGCCAGATGATGGGCGCCAACAACAGGAACATGCAGTTTGGCAAGACCAACGCCAAGACCAACGAGGCCACACGCCCCAAGGTCAAGTTTGAAGACGTTGCCGGAGTGGACGAGGCAGTCGAGGAGCTCGAGGAGATCCGTGACTTTTTGAGCGATCCGGATCGCTATCGCAAGCTGGGCGCCAAGATCCCGCGTGGCGTGTTGCTGGTTGGCCCTCCGGGCACCGGTAAAACGCTGCTGGCCAAGGCCGTTGCCGGCGAGGCGGGCGTGCCGTTCTTTAGCATCTCGGGTTCCGACTTTGTCGAGATGTTCGTAGGTGTCGGCGCCAGCCGTGTGCGTGACCTCTTTAAGGAGGCCAAGTCCCAGGCCCCGTCGATCATCTTCATCGATGAGATCGATGCCGTGGGACGTCAGCGCGGAGCTGGCTTGGGCGGCGGTCACGACGAGCGCGAGCAGACGCTCAACCAGCTGCTGGTCGAGATGGACGGCTTTGAGGAAAGCGAGTCGGTCATCCTGATCGCCGCCACCAACCGCCCCGACATTCTGGATCCGGCGCTGCTGCGTCCCGGTCGTTTTGACCGTCAGGTTACGGTCGACCGTCCGGATGTGAAGGGCCGCGAGCAGATCTTGCGCGTGCATGCCGAGAACAAGCCGATGGACGAGGACGTTAAGTTTGAGAAGCTCGCCCAGATGACCGTTGGCTTCACTGGTGCCGATCTGGCAAATCTGCTCAACGAGTCTGCGCTGTTGGCTGCCCGCCGCCATCGTTCCGTGATCTCGATGGACGAGGTCGAGGAATCGATGGAGCGTGTGATTGCCGGACCGCAGCGCAAGGGTCGCGTGATGACCGAGGCCGAGCGCACCACGATCGCCTACCACGAGAGCGGTCACGCTTTGGTGGGCCACATCCTGGAGCACTCCGATCCGGTCCACAAGATCTCGATCGTCAGCCGCGGTCAGGCTCTGGGCTACACGCTGCAGCTTCCGCAGGAGGACCACTTCCTCAAGACCAAGAACGAGATGCTCGACGAGCTCGCCGTGTTCTTGGGCGGCCGCGTTGCCGAGGAGCTCATGTGCGATGACATCACGTCGGGCGCGAGCAACGATCTGGAGCGCGCAACCAAGATGGCGCGCGAGATGGTCACACGTTTGGGCATGAGCGAGGAGCTGGGCACTCAGGTCTTTGGCGAGGCGCAGCATCAGGTATTCCTGGGCCGCGACTATGCCGATCATCAGGATTACTCCGAGGAGACGGCGCGCCGCATTGATATCGAGGTTCAGCGCATCATGCGCGAGGCCCATCGTCGTGCTGTCGAGATCTTGGATGCCCGTCGCGATCAGCTCGATCTGATGGCGAAGGTGCTGCTTGAGCGCGAGACTGTCGAGGGCGATGCCGTGAATGCCCTGCTTGATAACGAGTGGGACGCCTACCTTGAGTGCGAGGGCGATATCCTGGCGGCCAAGGAGGAGCGCAATGCCAAGGCGGCCGGCATGCCGACCAAGAAGCGCGCGCCTCGTATGAGCGAGGAGGAGCTGGCGGCTGATGCCGCGGCCTTTGCGCAGGCGGCCATGCAGGAGGATGCCGAAGCCGCATCCGATGGTGCTGACGATGACCATGCCGTCGTCGATGCCGATGCCGACACCGACGCCGACAAATAGTCTTTGTGGCGAAAGCCTCCGCGGGGAAACCTGCGGAGGCTTTTCTTTTGAGCGATATGGGGCCGTCTGTTGATTGGGGACAGACTTAAATGAGCGTTTTCACGCATTTAAGTCTGTCCCCAATCAACATTGCTGCGGCACTTTGCTCGGCTAAAGCGTACAATAGCGCCTATGCGAAAGGGGAACAGATGATCAACGAAACGATGTATGCTCGCGGTGCGGAAAGCTCCATCATCCGCGAGATCTTTAGCTATGGTCTTGAGCGCAAGGCACAGATCGGTGCGGAGAACGTATTCGATTTTTCGCTGGGCAACCCGAGTGTTCCGGCGCCGGCTGCCGTGGCGGAGTCCATTAAGAAGGCCTTGGGGCTGCCGAGTGACCAGTTGCACGGCTACACCCCCGCTCCGGGCCTGCCGCAATGTCGAGCAGCCGTCGCCGAATCGCTCAACCGCCGCTTTGGCACGAGCTATGAGGGCAAAGACGTCTTTATGACGGTGGGTGCCGCGGCTTCGCTCACCTGCACGCTCAACGCCGTTACGAACCCGGGCGACGAGGTTATTGTTATCGCCCCGTACTTCCCGGAGTATCGCGTTTGGATTGAGAAGGCCGGCTGTACGTGTGTTGAGGCGCTCGCCGATGAAGATACGTTCCAGCTGAGCGTGGACAACGTGCTCAAGGCGATCACCGACAAGACGGCGGCCGTCATCATCGACTCTCCCAACAATCCGACCGGTGCCGTATATACATGCGACACGTTGACGCGACTGGCCAATGTTCTGCGCGAGGCCAACGCTCAGCGCGATCCCGAGAATCCGATTATGCTCATCTCGGATGAGCCGTACCGCGAGATTGTGTACGGTGCCGAGGTGCCTTGGGTGCCCTCGATCTACGAGAACACCGTGGTGTGCTACTCGTATTCTAAGTCGCTATCGCTACCTGGCGAGCGCGTGGGCTGGATCTTGGTTCCCAACACCAATCCGCAGGCTGCCCGCCTGATGCCGGCTGTTGCGGGTGCTGCCCGTACGCTGGGTTTTGTATGCGCACCGGCGCTCTTCCAGTGCGTAATCATCGATTGCATCGATGAGCCGAGCGATGTCGAGGCCTATGCGCGCAACCGCACCGCGCTTACCGACGCACTAGCGGAGTACGGCTACACCTATGTTGAGCCGGATGGTGCATTCTACCTGTGGGTGAAGGCGCTGGAACCCGATGCGAATGCGTTTTGCGAGCGTGCAAAGAAGTATGAGTTGCTTGCGGTTCCCTCGGACAGCTTTGGTATGCCGGGTTGGTTCCGCCTGGGCTATTGCGTGAGTTACGAAACGATTATCAATTCGCTACCCGCTTGGAAACAGTTGGCGGACGAGTATCGTTAAAAGTAAAGCGCTCTGCCTACAATGTTTTACGTGAAACGGGGTTTGGTGTTAAGCCAGACCCCGTTGTCATGGACGTTGTGTCTTTGGGATGGAGTGGTTTTACGACTATCGAAGGCTATGCGTACAATGAATATAAGCGACGGCCGTGCCAGATAAGGAGACCTGATGCCCTACCTGCTTTCTTGTGACATTCATACCCATACGATATTCTCTGCGCATGCATATTCGACCATTGAGGAGAATGTGTACTGGGCGGCAGAGCGTGGCCTGCAGGTGCTCGGATCTGCCGACCATCTGAGCTCTATGGTTACGGCTTGCCCCAATGACCTGCGCAGTTACCAATTCTTTATCAACCAGGATATCTGGCCGCGCATTTGGAGCGGTGTGCTGGTGCTGCGTGGTGCCGAGGCCGATATCGTTTCGCTGGACGGAAGCCTGTTTGGCGAGGACACTCCTGTCACGCTCGATATTGCCGGCGATTCGTACAGCCGTCAGCATTCGCTGTTCGATTTGGTTACGCGAAATTTGGATTATTTGGTTGCGAGCGTGCATAATCCGCAGATTGCTGAAGGCGCGACGCTGGCCCAGACAACCGAGATGTATATCAATGCCCTGGAGCACCCCAAGGTGTTCATGCTGGGTCACACGGGGCGTTCGGGCGTGCCGTTCGATATCGACGAGGTGCTGTTGGCAGCTAAGGCCAAGCACAAGATTATCGAGATCAACAACCATAGTCTTGAACACGGTGTCGACACTGAGCATTGGGCCGTATGCCGCAAGATCGCCGAGCGCTGCGCCGAGCTGGGCGTGGGCATTGGCGTGTCAACCGATGCCCACATTGGCATGGCCATTGGCAAGCTCGATCACGCGCGCAAGATGCTCGACGAGATTCACTTCCCGCTGGATTTGATCGTGACGCGCGACCGCGAGACGCTGCTGCGCGAGATGGCGGCAGCCGGCGTGTGCGATCTGCGCAATGGGATGTAGCGGAGTTTATAAACCAAGCGAAGGGGGCGGCCCAGGCGGGTCGCCCCCTTTCTTGTCCCAAAAATCTACTGAGGTTGGTTAGCGGCGTTCGAGGACCGCTACGGTTTCGGTGTGGTCGGTGTGAGGGAACATGTCGACGGGCGTGATCTTGAGCAGGCAATAGCCTCCGTCGAGGAGCTGATGCAGGTCGCGCTCTTGAGTTACGGGGTTGCAGCTGATATAGGTGATGCGGCGCGGCTTAAGCGCGCAGGCAGCTTCGAGGAACTCGGGCGTGGAGCCGGCGCGCGGCGGATCGATGGAAAGGACATCGACCCGCTCGTTGTTATCGGCGGCATCCAGGATGTAATCGGTGGCGTCGTCGACCATAAACCAAGCGCTGCGGGTGAGGCCGTTGAGCTCGGCATTGCGACGTGCGTCGGCAATGCCCGCCGGGTTGCGCTCCACGCCGAGCAGCATAATGCCGATACCCTTGTTCTGGGCATCTTTAGCTGCGCAAAGACCGATGGTACCGCTGCCACAGTAGGCATCCATGAGCACATCGCCCTGGTGCAAATCCATGCCGTCGATAGCGAGCTGATAGAGCAGCTCGGTCTGTTGCGGGTTGGTCTGGTAGAACGCGGTGGGGGAGATATCGAACTCACAGCTGAGTAGCTGGTCGCGCATGCATTCGGCGCCATACACGATGCGGGTTTCCTCGCCGAGGATGGCGTTGCCGGGGCGTCCGTTGATGTTTTGGGCAACGGTGACGATATGCGGATCGAGTGCGGCGACAGCCTCAAAGAACTCCTGCGCATGCGGCAAGTCGCGCTGGGCGGTCACGAGGGTGACCATAATCTGGTCGGTGCGCCAGCCGCAGCGAACGACGGCATAGCGAAGCAGCCCCAGATGCTTGTCTTCGTTAAAGGCAGGAATGCGCAGGCGCTCAGCCTCACGCGCGATGCCGTTAAGAATCTGTCGGGCGCCCGGTGCCTCGACGGGGCATTCGGGAACAGCAACGATTCTGTGCGTGCCACGTTCAAAAAAGCCGCAGCGGACAGCGCCCTCTTTGCCGGGGGCAAAGGGAGTGGCGGCCTTATGGCGAAAACCGCGCGGCGCAGGATATTTGCCCGGGTCGCCCAGGGTGACACCCATGCCACGAATAGGATCTACAGCAATGCCCTCACGCTCACAAAGCGAAGCAAAAAGCTCCTCCATAGCAGCCTGCTTGGTCGCCAACTGCTTCTTATAAGGACGATTGAGCGCCGTGCACCCACCGCAAGCTTTCATGATCGAACAGGGAGACTTGGGGTCAACAGCCTTACGCGCAGACGAAACCTGATCTTTATGCGAGCGCTTGGAGCGATTCTGAGATGCCTTATCTTCGTTCCGACGAGAGCCGGGACGCTTGGCCTTAGCCTTGCCCTTGGCCGACTTACCCTTCGCGTCCTGAGACGACTTGGATTTCTTAGAAGATTTTTTCTCCTCTGACCCCTCAGCCGCCTCGATCAAAGCACGACGAGCCTTACGCTCCGCACGAGATTCTGCCATGAATTAACCCCACTAATTTACAAATTGAAATCTGAAAGCATTGTACCGTGCCAAGCTAGTGGACGATATGCAAGCGTCCATTTCGTGTCAGTGATAAGTCCAACGATGTTTGCCCGGCGTGGGCGGGGAGCGGCGCGTAATTAAGTTTATCGCGAGTTCCGCACGCAAAGG
>CABUMZ010000063.1 GCA_902492825.1 uncultured Collinsella sp. | reverse complement strand
CAAGCGAGGGAGTTCAACGGCCGATACCACTGCCGAACAAACCGAGTTCGCCTCGTCTAGCACCGTCGATCTGAGCGATATCCCGGGGCAGTACTGGTCCAACGCCAAGAAGATCCTCAAGTCGCGCGGCGCCGATCTTTCGAATGCCGTGGTCCTGACTGATGATGGCTCAACGCCCGTCATCGATGCCAACTGGGTCGTGACGTCTGCCAACTATAACGACAACGGTAACCTCGAGATTCACGCGCAAGGACGGCTCGTCGGGCAACGCGTCCGGCGACCAGGGCGGCGCGGACAGCTCGAGTTCCAATACGCTGGAGGACTTGAGCAACAAGGCGCAGGAGTTGGGAGACAAGGCGCAAGAGCTGGGCGATACGGCGCAAAACCTGGGCGATACCGCGCAGAACTTGGGCGGCGTGGCGATGGATGCCTGGAATGTCTTACAAAACGGCATCTCGGGCGCGCA
Source organism: uncultured Collinsella sp. (assembly GCA_902492825.1). Classification (GTDB taxonomy): domain Bacteria; phylum Actinomycetota; class Coriobacteriia; order Coriobacteriales; family Coriobacteriaceae; genus Collinsella. Next base: position 10,196 of record CABUMZ010000063.1, on the reverse strand, counting down.
GGGAAACTAGCGGACGAGCGGAGCGGGGCTACAGCTGCTCGGCCGGACGCTCGGGCGAGCTAAAGCCCGAATCAAACGTGACGACGCATGAGAAGTCGGGCCGGCGCTCGTGCACGATGCGCGTGACGAGCTCCAGCAGCTCCTCGTCGGATATGTCAAAGCCGTCGGGACGCACCAGGTCAAACGAAACGAACCCGTCGTGCTCGTGCAGGTCGTGGATGGAGAGCACGGGATCGATCTGCATGACGCCGCGCTTGACCCAGCCGCGCAGGTCGTCGCCAGTGGTGGCGATGGGGTCGCAATGCAGCGTGATATCGATGCCCATCTGGCGCTTGATGTCGTGCTCGATGGTGTCCAGAATCTCGTGGTGCTCAAATGCGTCGCCCTCGCCGGGCATCTCCACGTGGGCGCTGGCAAACTGACGGCCGGGGCCGTAGTCGTGCACCATCAGGTCGTGTGTGCCCAAGACCTGCGGATAGGACATGATCTTGTCGCGGATTGCTTGGACGAGCTTGGGGTCGGGCGCTTGCCCCAACAGCGGGCTGATGGCGTCGCGCACCAGGCCCATGCCGCTGATGCAGATGAAGATGCCCACGCCCAGGCCTGCCCAGCCGTCGAGATCAAAGCCGGTCGCTTGCGAAATAAGCGCCGCCGCCAAGACCGAGCCCGAGGTGATGACGTCATTTTTGGAATCCTGCGCTGTGGCGATGAGCGTCTCGGAATCGATGCGGTTACCCAGTGCGCGGTTGAACGCGGCCATCCAGAATTTGACGAGCATGGACGTAGCCAGTGCCGCAAGGGAAATAAACGTGTAAGCGGTGGGCGAGGGCTTGATGATCTTGGTGATCGACTCGAGGATTAGGTTGATGCCGACGGCACAAACCAAGACGGCGACAAACAGACCGGCCAGGTACTCGTAGCGGCCGTGGCCGTAAGGGTGGCCCTCGTCTGCCGGGCGGCTGGCAAGGCGGAACCCGAGCAGACTCACGATGTTGCTCGAGGCATCGGAGAGGTTGTTGAAAGCGTCGGCGATGAGGGAGACGGAACCGGCGAGCAGGCCCGCGATGCCCTTGGCCAGGCACAGGGTGATGTTGAGGCCAATGCAGATGAGGCTTGCGGCAAAACCCGCGTTGGTGCGGCAAGATGCATCGACCGGCTCGTCCTCGCTGCCGGGAACAAGCGTATGTACCAGCCGATTTACAAATAGCATAGCGGTCGTCCTCACAATCATGTTTAAGGGGATAGTGTAGCTCGCGCGGGGGCGCCGTGCACCGATGCTCAGAAAATGCAGCAATAGTCTGCCGGTGCTAACGAACGAGCCTTCTCGTCTGCCTGGGTGGTCCATTTTGGGCCACATGGGTATGGGCATGTGCCTGCTTGCTCGACATACTTAATGTCGACAGCCCCTGTGCAAAGGAGGACGTTTCCATGGACGAGATGTTTGCCATTAAATGTCAAAACTGCGGCGGCCCTATGTACTCGCACCAGGCTAAGCGCAGCTTTGAGTGCGCCTATTGCGGCACGGTGGTTCCGTGGCAGGCGGACGCCGGAGAGCCCAAGAGCGCTTTGGGTATTCGCCATACGCCGTTGACGGTGGTGGATGGACTGCTCAAACTCACGCATGTGTCGCAACTCGAGCGCCCGCAGGACCCGGACTGGTATTTCTTCAATGCGCACTGGCGCAATCAGTCGGTCCTGGAACATCTGCTGTGGGAGGATCGCGGCACGGCGCAGGAGTTCCAAGAGGCCACGCATGTGAGCATTCCTTGCCCCTTCTGCGGAGCGTCCTTTGAGGGCGAGTCAACGCAGCGTGTGTTTGAGTGCCCGTCCTGCGGCAATAAGATTGGCATTGCGGACCTGCTCAAGCCGGGGACGTTTAGCAAGCGCCTGACCATGGGCGTTGGTGCGGAGTATGTGCCCGAGCAGGGTATTCCCTGCGAAATCTCGCCGCAGCAGGCACGTGCCAACGCGCTGCAGCTGGTGCGCCAGTATCCGGATGCCTTTGCCGGGCACGACGTGGAAGACGCGATCCAAAACGACATGATGCTCTTCTATTTCCCCATGGCGCTGGCGGACTTGCGCATGATGGCGAGCTTCCCGGGCAAGGGCCTGAGCAAGGAGGCCTTGGTGTACTACGAGGTGCTCGACTGGGCATACCCCAGGGCAAACTACCTGGACGTTCGCCTCATGGGCATTTTGGAGCCGTGGGACTTTGCCAAGGTCGGTCCGTTCGATCCCGCCATGCAGGAAGGTGACTTTCGCGTTGTCTCAGTCGATGCGTCTACCAAGGACCAGGTGGTCATTGATAAGTTGGCGCTCGACGTTGCGGGCAACGACGCCGAGGCTGTACTGGGGCTCAATAAAAAGAGCATTCGCATGTGGGCGCGCAAGGCCCGCAAACATAAGGACGGCCTGGTGATGGTGCCGGTCTACTTTGTCGATCGTCCTGCCTCGGATAGTCGCGATGGCGAACAGGTGCGCATCGCCGTGAACGGCCAGACGGGCCGCGCGGCTGCGGTGGTGTTTAGTGACAAGCGCGAGACGCATGTGGTGGCACCGCTCAATCCCAACGTGATGCTGTCGAGCGAAAGCACCGTGCACGCCACGCCCATCGAGGTCAAATACGTTAAATCGCCGTTCCTATACCAGATCGTACGCCGTGGAGGCTGCGAGCAACCGCGCCAGGTTGCAGCCGCCGTCGAGGGTTCCTACCGAGAGGAGAAGCCCAAACGCAAGGGATTGTTCGCTGCAATCTTTGGGAAGTAGGGGAGTAGTGTCGGTCGGCGCTGCGATGCGATAGCTAGAGGAACGGGGCAGCTCGCAGGAGTGCGGACTGTCGTCTGATTGTTTGAGGGTGCCAGATGTAAATAAACAGTGGAGCGGCTGCAAAAGAGCCTTCTCACTGGGTAAAATCAGGTTGTGCCGCGGAACCCGCTCCTCAGCGCTTAAACTTCGGAGACGCGGGCAACGCAGGTATTATCGTCTAGGGCCGGCTGCAACCGGCCCTTTTCTGTGACAGCCAATGGACCCACATCAGACGAAGGCCGCGTCTTTGCCTGTCAGGTCATGCTCGCCAGCCACGGCTAGAATGTCGTTGCCGGCGTCCATGACCGGTATTGTTTCGTAGCGTGCGTCGCAACCGCGAGTGCGCCTGCGACGGCTGCGGTGGCTTCGGTCGCAACGTGCTGCTACCCTTGCGCTTCGCCATTAGACGCTTCATTGATGGCGCGGTACTCGGCACTCAGCTCGCGCGCCAGCTCTTCCTTGCTTGGAAGATACGGCAGGTATTTGGCGGCAAACACTTGGTCGTTGTCTTCGGGCAGCGTGTACTCGACGATCGAATCGCTTTTGTCCGCGCAGAGCACGATGCCTATGGGCGGATTGTCGCCTTCGTTCATGAGTTCGCGCGTGTAGTAGTTCACATACATTTGCATCTGGCCTAGGTCCTGATGCGTAAGGTCATCGGTCTTAAGGTCGATGAGCACGAAGCAGCGCATCAGATAGTTGTAAAACACAAGGTCAATATAGAAATGGCGTCCATCAAAGGTGATGCGCTTTTGGCGCGCCTCGAAAGCGAAACCACGGCCAAGCTCCAGCAGGAACTTCTGAAGATGCGTGATGAGTGCCTGCTCTAGATCGCTCTCGCGAAACGCAGTATCGTCCGAGAAACCTAAAAACTCCAGTACATATGGGTCGCGGATGATATCCTCGGGGCGACGAGCCGGGGCGCTCTTTTGGATTTCCTGGGTGACGGCCTCCTTGTCCTTGCTGGCAAGTAGGCGCTCGCGGAACATGGTATTGATCTGGCGTTCGAGCTGACGCGTGCTCCAACGAGAATCGGCGCATTCGTTCATGTACCAGGTGCGAGCGTCAGGGTCGGAAATGCGCATCAACCTGCGGTAATGAGTCCAGCTCAATTCGCTACGCAGTGCGTCGCGAATTGGAAACGCAAGAAAGAACTGACGCATATTGCGAAGGTTTGCGATGCCAAAGCCTCTTCCGAAATCCGCGGTAAGCCTTCTGGAGAGGCCTGCAATCAATGCCTCTCCATATGCTGCGCGCCCCTCTCCGCCCTGTTCATCAACAATACTCTTGCCGATCTCCCAATATGCCTCAACCATCGCAAAGTTAACGGCGGTATAGGCCTTGTCGCGAGCGGCGTTGAGAATCGAGGAGACCTGCTTGTAAAAACCTTCGGGCACGATTGCCGATTCTCCACGGTTTACCAGTTCGCCCATCACTGTCGCCCCACTTTCCTCTTGTGGAATGCATCTTTATCGCATTTAGTTTAAAGCCTCGCGCGGACACGAATTGCTTTGCTGTCTGGCACCTTCGCATGGGAGCCTTGCGGTGACTAAAATGTGGCCATAGAGACAGTTTTAGCGAACCCCACGGGAGTGACGCGTATGGACAACAACACGCTGCTGTTCCAGGACAAAGGTTCGGGTAGGTTTAAAGACGTCAAGATCTACCCTAACCGCATCGAGGTGCTCAAGAAGGGCACTTTTGGTGGCAAGCACACCGAGATTGTTTATCTTAAGGACATTACGGGGGTCAGCAGGATCAAGGGCCGCGACGTTTTCCTACGTAACAGGCTGTTGACTGCCTGTGTCTTTAGTCTGAGCAGCCGCTCCCAAGCTCAGGAGTTCGTGAATGCGCTGAACATGGTGATGTAGCCGATAACGGTGTTCGGGCTAAGGTAAAAATCGGGGCGCAGAACGGTATTCTGCGCCCCCCAATTGAGTCGATGTGTCTAAAAGGCGGGCTTGCCTATTCGCTGTCGTCCCCAACGTTTTCGCGGTCATTGGCAAGCATCGCCGCGCCGGCGACCGTTGTCGCCATGGCGGCAGCGGCGAGCCCGGCGGCAATGCCGGAGCCGTCGCCCGTGTCGGCGAGTTTTCCGCCCGAGCCCTTGCCCTTGTTGCCCTTACCATTCTTATCAGCGCTGCCTGCGCTGGAACCCGTGCCGCTGCCGGTGCCGCCTGCACTGTCCGAGGCCGCTACGGTAAAGTTTGCGGCTCCGTCGCTGGCGAGCGTGTAGTTCTGCGCCGCGTCGCCCAACAGACCTTTCGCACGCACCCAATACGTCCCCGCGGCAAATGCCTCGCCCTCGGCCATTGCCGTGCCCGGAGCGCCGTCCGCGTCGTGCACAAACTCGAGCTGGGCGGTGCAGGCGTCGGTTTCGAGCTTGCCCTCGAGTGATGCCGCAATCTTGGCGCGCACGTCTTCGCCGGCCTTAAGGCCTTCGAGTCCCTCAAAATGGGGCGTCAGCGCGAGCGGATCGATATCGATGGGCACGAAGCCCTGCAGTCCTGTAGCGGTCTCGTTGCCCAGGGCGTCGACATCCACTTATTCGATGGCAAACGCGCTGCCAGAAGCGGCCACGTTGAGTACGTTGCTGCTGTTAACGAGGCGGAAACGGCCCTCGCCAACGGTCTTGCCATCCTGGAATGAGGCATCGCTCAGCGAGTCGCCGTACGTCATGCGCATGCGGGTCGGGAGATAGTACGGGAGATAGTACGAAGCCGTCTGCTTGTGCTCCGTATCGTAATTGCGCTGGTAGATGCTCCGGGCCAGCGCCGCATCAACAAAGTCGGATGCGATGATGCCAATGTGCTTGAGGTAATCTGACTTTGTATCCTCGATGCCGCTGGGATTGATGTACGGGCTCTTATACAGATGCTCGTTGACTACTCGTGCCGAGGTAAAAGGATTGCCTCCGTGCGACAAGCCCGTGCAGCTGGTGTAGTTGATAGACCAGCAACGCTCCAGGACTTTCTCCTTGGCCCCGTTATCGTCCTCGACATCTACCTCGTTGCGCGTGCGCCCGGTCGTTTCCTTCAGCGCATTATCGACCCAGCTGAGCTTGTCGGTTCCCGTGAGTTTGTACTTGTCCTGGGCGTATACCTTGGTGCAATAGGGCTCTTTGTCGCCTGTTTCCCCCGCGGCTTCAAAGCCCCGCGCGTCTTGGACGAGACACATAGTGGCGCTGTCGGAGTGAGCCTTGATCTTGTCATCCCATTCGGTAAGGTCGAGGCCCCACGTGTGGCCGCTTACACTGTTGCCGGCGAGCCTAAATCGACGCAGCAGAACGATCTTTCCGCGCACCTCGCCCAGTGTGGGAACGCGGCTCGACGTATAGAACAGTTTGGGGTTGTCGTCCAAAACCTTGGCGAAAGCCGTCGTAACACTTTCGTCGGTAGCCTCGTCGTTGCCTCGTGATACAAGCATGATGAGCGCTTCTGTCGGGTTTTCGTTCAAAAACGTTTTGAAGTAGCCTATGACATCGGAAAGATGCAAAAAGTACGCGTCTTTTTTGAGCAGGTAGTACATCCCATGGTCGATGCCAGGGTTGTCGCCCTTTCCGAGACGGATATCAAAATAGCGAATGCCTTCGAGCAGCTGCGTGGGAATGTAATCCTGCTGGCATTTTACTTGCGAGGATTGGGGCTCAGTGTCGTTGTCCACGCTGCAGGTGCCCGAATCGTGCGTACCCGGGATGCTCAGCTCGTCGAGGAACTTGTTGTCATCGACGTATTTCATCCAACATGGCCCATCGACGTAGCTGCTGTACGTGATCCAGTCGAGGCTGCTAACCGTGGCATCGTTCTTTTCATATCGTAACCGATAAGTTCGAGCTCCCACGGAATGCTCTTACTCTTATGGCAGATCTTATTGTTGTCCTGGTCTTCGCCGTTCGATTCTATTGCCAGGTACTTAATGTCTTTTTTCTCGGTTTCTTTCTCGACCGTGCGGTCTCGGATGATGTAGGTTCCGTTTGATTGACGCTCGAACGCAAAAGAGCGACTGGGCTTGCCGTCATGCTCGCCACTCCATACGTGGATGACCTTTCCGTCTTTGTCCGAGTCGCCATCGACCGACCAAATGCTGTAGCCCGTCTTTTTATGCTCTTCGAAATTGAGCAAGGTGCGGATAGCATACCAGTTTGTATCGTCATTCTTGGTCGTTACGTTCTCAAGGATGAGCTTGCTGGACGTGCCGTCATTAAACAGATGGCAGACGTTGCCGATGACGTTGCCGTCTTCGTTAACGCTTGCGGTACGAAAATAGCCCGCGGGGCGAAGGCGAATGACGAAATTGTTGAGGCTGACCGACGCTGTGGCAGCGTCGTCTGCAAATGCCGCTCGTGGGCCAATGCCCAATGCCGCGGTTTCGGGCAGGCTTGCAAGTGGCGACAACGCCGCGAGTCCAAGGCCCAACGTAAATGCTCGGCGGCTGATGGCGTGGTGTTCGGTCATAACTTCTCCATTCGTAGAGTGCGGTTATGCGATAGTTTTGGTCACTATACTGCTCAGATGTTTAAAGATGCTGGTTTAATTGTCTGCGCGGCGCAATAAATCGGCGGGCGGACGTGTTGGGGTGTTTGTCGTTTTCGTACTGTTGCTACATTTGGAGCGGTTCCGGCGTCCGGCATCCTCGCGTTCGTTGGCTACCGGCATAAGAAAGGGAGGGTCGGTTTACCGGCCCTCCCTGGGTACGAAGCGCTGGGGTACCGCCGCTTGTTAGCACTGCGCCCGTGTTTCCCGCTGCGCTCGCCAGTTACTTAGCGCTTGATCTCGATATCGTCGAGCTTGACGTCCATGGCCTCGGTCTTGGCCTCGGCGATGTCGTCGGCAAATTCCAGAGACTTCATCATGGTCTCGACGGCGTCCTTGTGCTCCTCGACGTTGTCGATGCGCACATACACGCTGCCACCGTCAACGTCGGTGAAGTACTCGGTCGTCACGCCGCCCGAGTGTGTGTAGGAAGCGTTGCGCCAGGTCTTGCCGTTGTACTTGACGGGGTCATTCTCGGTCCACTCAAAGCTGGCATTCCACTTTGCCTCGTAGTCGAACAGCTCGTCGGCGTTCTTGTCAGAGTCGAAGACGGGGATGAAGCGATCACTGGCGTGCTCGCTCTCGGTGAACTTAAACTGGGCCCTGTCGGCGGTGTCGCCGGCAACGTCGGTAATCTCGACGCCCTCGGGAACCTCGACCTTAAACCAAATGAAGTCAGTCCTCATATCCACGGCTGGCTTTTCTGCCCCGCCGCCACCGCCACTTCCGGTAGCGTCGCCGCTGCCACCGCAGCCCACCAGGGCAACTGCGGCAAAGAGACTGATGCAGAGGGTGAGAATCGCAAAGGCCTTCTTTTTCATGGTCGTGTCCTCCTCGATCTGTAACCGCCCATGGATTACCTGCCTTTACTGTACGCGCGAGCGGCTCGCTCCGGGGGGCCATGTGTCCCATTCTGAGGGCCGGATTTGCGCCGTTAAGTGGCAATATGTTCGGGCGCAAAAGAGGGGAGGGCTGGTGCTGTCGGCCCTCCCCGGGGTGAGGTGTCCGTTGTTTTAAAGGGGCGCGTGTACGCGGGCGTTGCCCCAACAGGTTCCTTGTTTATAGATATGCCCCAGTTTGTGACGTCCGGAAGTCCCGAAAGGCGGGCCATGTTTCCCATGTTTGCGGTGCCGACGCCTATCGTTCGTCATAGAAATCCGCGATGACCAGGTGCGCTGACGCTTATGTACTTATGGGCTAGACTATGCACCATTATGTGATCGATGCGGTCGGTCGGTGGTTGCCGCCCGACCGATGTATATGACTTGAAGGTGCATGCGTATGAGCCAAGAGATGATGGATAAAACCTGTCGCGGTTTTGCCGAGGCGCTGGCCGCGCGCGAGCCAGTTCCCGGTGGTGGCAGCGCGAGCGCTTTTGTGGGCGCGCTGGGCGCCTCGCTGTGCGGAATGGTTGCCCGCTACGGTGCGACCAATCCCGCGCTTGCTGATCGTGCGGATGACCTGACGCGTGCGTTTGCCCAGGCAGACGAGTTGGCGCAGGAGCTTGTGGGTCTGGTCGCCGAGGACGTTCGTGCGTACGGCCAGGTGTCCGCTGCGTACGGTATTCCGCGTGAGGACCCGGCCCGACCGGCTGCGATTCAGGATGCGCTGCATGTGGCCGCTATGCCGCCGTATCGCATTATGGATGCCTGCGGGCGCGCACTGGCGCTGCTCGAGGACATGGCCGACAAGGGTTCGCGTCAGCTGCTGTCCGATGTGGCGTGCGGCGCCGTATTCTGCCGCGCCGCCATGCAGGGCGCGAGCTTGACGCTCTTTGCGAACACCACGTCTATGAAGGATCGTGCACGCGCCGAGGAGCTCGAGACGGCGTGTGATGAGTTGCTCGACACATGGTTGCCGCGCGCCGATGCGCTGGCGCGCCGCGCCTCCGACGCTGCAAGAAAGAGGGGATAGCCATGGCTGAGCTACTGAAGGGTGCTCCCGTCGCCCGCGCTTTGACTGAGGAGCTCGCTGCCCGCTGCGCTGCGCTGCGCGAACGCGGTGTTGTTCCGACGCTTGCTATCGTGCGTGTGGGTGAACGCGAGGACGACCTATCCTACGAGCGCGGCGCCCTTAAACGCTGCGAAAAGGTTGGCATCGAGGCGCGTCGCGTGTTGCTTCCTGCCGGTGTTTCGCAAGACGAGCTGTTGACGGCCATCGAGGACATCAATGCCGACTCGGCTGTTCATGGCTGTCTGATGTTCCGCCCGCTGCCCGCCGGCCTTGACGAGAACGCCGTCGCCGCAGCGCTCGATCCCGCCAAGGACGTTGACTCCATGACGCCGGCTTCGCTGCTCACCACGCTTTCGGGGCGCGGCGAGGGTTTTGCCCCCTGCACAGCTGAAGCCGTGCTTGCTTTGCTGGATCATTACGGCGTTGAGCTGGATGGGGCCAAGGTTGCTGTGGTCGGACGCTCACTGGTAATTGGCCGCCCCGTTGCCGCCATGCTTACGGCGCGCAACGCAACCGTGACGACGTGCCATACGCATACGCGCGATCTTGCCGCCGAGTGCTGTGCTGCCGACATTGTGGTTGCCGCCGTTGGACGCGCGCGCACGATTGGCGCAGATGCGGTCCGCGAGGACCAGGCGATTATCGATGTTGGCATTAATTGGGACGAAGCCGCTGGCAAGCTGGTCGGCGACGTCGATTTTGATGCCGCGGAGCCGGTTGTTGGCGCAATCACCCCCGTGCCGGGTGGCGTGGGCGCCGTGACGACAGCAATTCTCGCCAAGCACGTGATCGAGGCGGCTGAGCGCGCGGTAAAATAGGCGTTTGGAGGCTGTTTAGGGGGTTGGTTAGATACCCCGTGGTCAAAAAATGCCAAATCTGAGTACTGTCACAAATTTAGTGGCAGCA
>CABUMZ010000062.1 GCA_902492825.1 uncultured Collinsella sp. | reverse complement strand
CAATGGTATACGGGTGCATCATCGACGTCTTCAATACAGAAAATATCAGTGCGGAAAGCTCCGCTTTGACACCAAGGCGCGCATCGCTTCCGTGGACAGTGAGGCTTTATCTCTTACACGCAAGGAAACGGGAATCTTGGAATACCTGATGCTTAATCAGGGGCGTCCGGTAAGTCAAGAGGAGCTTATCGAGCACGTTTGGGATAGCAGCGTGAACAGCTTTAGCAACGCAACCCGCGTTCACATCTCGTCACTCCGCAAAAAGCTACGCAGCGCTTTGGGATACGACCCGATTCGCAATCGGATTGGAGAGGGCTACGTTATGGAGGATGGCGAATGAAAGGGCTTTCGCTGCAATGGCGCATAACGATTATGACGGCACTGCTGACGTGCGCAGCGTGCGTGCTGACGAACTGCCTGGTCGGCTATACGGGCATGCGCTACATGGATGCCATCGGCAGCAACATCTCGGCCTTTAACGCAACCGGCGAAGATTCGCCCCAGGCGTTCGACCCAACGAAAGCAACCCCCGATGACAAGGTCACGATCGTCGTAAACGACGCACAGGAGTCTTTTGGCACGACAACCTGGTGCATCACGGCTGGAGTCACACTCATTGACGGCGTGCTGGCATACTTTGTGAGCGGCCGTGCGCTCAAACCGCTACGGGCTTTTGCAGCCCAGGTTGAGCGTGTGCAGCCTGACAACCTAAGCGAAATCAGACTCAGTGAAGATGTGCCCACCGAGCTACAACGATGCAGCGCCTCTTTCAACGACATGATCGCCCGTCTTGGCGAAGGGTTCTCTGCACAGCGTCAGTTTACCGGCAACGCCGCACACGAGCTGCGCACCCCGCTCGCCCTTATGCAAGCACAGATTGAACTATTCATCTCCGAGCACTCCGGTTTGCAACCCGAAACAGCCGAGCTGCTCGGCCTGTTACAAGAACAAACCGAGCGCATGTCTCGAATGACCAAGGTATTGCTCGAGATGAGTGAGCTCCGCAGCGTTCCTTGCGAGGACGATGTTGAACTCGGTCCCCTGTCCGAAGAGATCCTCACCGATCTTGCACCACTTGCCGAAAATAAAGGCATAGCCCTCAATTGTGCTGGAGACGCTTTAGTAATCGGGAGCGACACGCTGCTGTACCGGCTGGTGTTCAACCTGGTCGAAAACGCTATCCGCTACAGCCGCTCCGGCTCGACTGTCAACGTCTCCATCTGCGACAACGACAGCCACGTGTTCCTGCGAGTCGAGGACCAGGGCCCGGGAATACCCAAGCAGTACCGTGAGAGCATCTTCCAACCGTTCTTTCGCCTGGATAAATCCCGCAGCAGGGCATACGGCGGCGCAGGACTCGGACTAGCGCTCGTTTGGGAGATTGCAGCTCTTCACGGTGGCACAGTAGAGGTCGAAACAAGTTCCGAGAACGGGACCACCATGCTCGTAAGCCTTCCAAAACGATCCGCAGCGTCAACCGAGCAGTAAAACGAAAGGGGTCCCGAGCAACAGGAGTACAATTGCTGCTATTGTTGCCAGCTGTTGGGAGATGGAAGATGGACTGCGATGGCTACCCATGCGTTCCCATGCCGTTGATGTGCACTGCCTTTGTGCCGGGGCAGATTGACGCTGCGGTTGCAGGCATTTCCGACCCCGATTCACGCACCATCGCCACGGCAGAAGCGCTGTACTTTCGCGGACAGGCCGCCCTCGCTGCCAAGACGGCGCGCCCCTATCTTGACGCCACCGATTCCGCACTGCGCTATTCCGCATGCTTTATCTGCGGATATGCCAGTCTGTCGCTCAACCGTATCGCCGACGCCCGTCGGTGCCTTGCGGGCATCCTCGATACGCCAGCCGACAAAGAATCGCCCGCCATCCACGCCACGCATATCCTGTTCGCCTCGGCCGCGAGCGTCCTGTTGCACTTGCCTTCCCCGTATTCTGCCGAAGAGTTTTATCCACTTGCGGCGCATCTGCCCGAAGGCCTGCGCCTGTTCGTCAGCTACGTGATGGCGCACGCCTTGTATCTGCGCGGCGAACACGGCCGCAGTCTGGGCATGGCGGAAAACGCCCTGATTATGAAACAGGGAAGCTATCCCATCTCGGAACTATTCCTGCACCTGGCAGCTTCCATGGCATGCATGAGCCTCAAGGACATCGACGCCGCAAAAACGCACTTCGGAGCTGCTTGGGACATTGCGCGCCCCGACGGCCTTATCGAGCTCATCGGCGAACACCACGGCCTTTTGCAGGGACTCATCGAGGCATGCCTAAAATCGTAATACCCTGACGATTTCGCACGCATCATCGAGATTACGTATCGATTCAGCTACGGCTGGCGGCGCGTCCACAACCCCGATTCGGGCGAGGACGTGGCTGACGACCTGACGACCACAGAGTTCACCATGGCCATGCTCGCCTGCCGCGGATGGACCAACGCCGAAATCGCTCGTCATATGGGTGTGTCGCCAGGTACCGTTAAAAATCGACTGTCCAACGTGTATGCAAAGCTTGGCATCGGCACGCGCACTGAGCTGGTCGCGCATATGCTGCGTTAGCAGCCAGACTGCCTAGCGCGGCACGTGCGCCCCGGAGCCCCGGCGCTTCACTCGCTCAAATTGGACATTTTGGCCCTCGGACGGCACTACCGTGACAGGATGCCTTCTCGCAAAATTGGATTATTTCCACCGATATCTGCGGGATGGGAGCCAAAGATGCTTGATCGCCGTTCGTTACTTGTTGCCGGAGCGTCCTCGCTGGCGAGCATTATGTTGCCGCGCGTGCCGGGAAGCGCAAACGCCTTCATATTGCCGTTCGCGCCCACCGAAGCCTATGCCGACGAAAAAGACCCTTTCAGGGTGCTCGTTCTCTCGCGCACCATGTTTGGTGTGGTCGTGGTCGACGTCGCCAACAAGAATACGCCCATCACGGGTACCCAGGTCACGCTCACATCGCGCTATGCCGCAGGCAAGCAGCTCACCGCCACTACCGATGAAGAAGGCACGGCCATCTTTGAGATCGCCCCTCTTTCGGAAGGCTACGTGGACGAGGCAACGCTTCTCGACGCGTACGACTTTAACGGCGGCATCTCCATTAGCATGGCGGGCTACCGTGATGTCGAGATTCCCCTTGCGCGTATCCAGGGCGGCACCGCCATAACCGCACCCACGCGTCCGCTTTCCGACGGCGAGCCGTACTTCCGCCAGCTCACGTTCGACGAATGGGACGTCCAGTACGCCGACGCCACGTTTATGGCAATGCCAGCGGACGAAGCAGCAAACGACCAGCCCGACACGCACGCTTTTACCGTACAGGCTCATCTGCCGCAGGGCGGGCAGGCAACGTTGCATATCAATAAAGTGATGCCCGCTGCGGGCAGCTCAACCGAAACCGTCACGCAGATCGGCCAGATCAAGGCCAGCGCATCGGGCGCGGATAATCTGGCGACGTTCACGCTTGAAGACACGTTCCTCGATGCAGCTTCGGGCCTTCTGGAGGAAGGGTGCAAGCTGCGCTTTATGCTCGACTACCAGGGCAAAACCTACACGCTCTCATCCCCTATGGCCGTTGTCACCGCGCCGGCCGCAAAGGCGGAATCGGGCTCGACCACCATCATTCCCACCACCATGGACCAAGAGATCACTCCGTTTGATTTCCCCGCGGCGTTTCCCGGTATCGGCGGCAATAAGTTCACGTGCTGGATGCCCACATTTCCCATTCTGTTCGATTTCTCGTTTGCTGGATACGTGCTGTTTGGCGGAGGATACAAACCAGCCAGCTATATGAACGATTCGGGCAACCCTGATCCGGAATACTGGAAGAAATCGCCGCGCGAGTCGGGCGCCAAGCAGGCAAACCGCTACCTCGACGAGATGGAAGGGAAGTGGAATCAGTACAAGAGTATGAGTGCCGGATCGGGCACCGATCCAAGAAACACCAAGCTCCTTCGCCACCATTGCACGCCGCTGTTCACGATGGATATCGCCACACAGCTGTACGGCTCGCTCGCCTACGATTGGGTGGGCAAAACCTGGGGTAACAACAACGACCCCGCATACGGCAATATTAAGGCCCTCTTCCAGGTAAGAACCGACCTCAATTGGACCGAGCAGTTTACCCTAGGACCGGTGCCATTTTTCCTAAACGTCAACCCCTGGGTGCTGGCAAAACTGGCGCTCGCCGTGGGTGCCCACACGCACGGCAGCGGCGCGGCGTTTTTTAAAAACATTTCGCTCGACTATTCAAACGCGTCGGGCTCGTTCACCATCCAGATCGGGCTTGCCGTCACCTTTGGCGCCGGCGTTGCAGGCGTCGCTTCGTCTGCCGTGCGCGGCGCCGCATCCCTCACGCTGTTCATTGGGTACGAGAAGGCAGATGGACACCAGCTTCCGCGACTGCGCGTAGGTGCAGACGTCGATGTCGATGTGATACTCCAGTTCGTAATGTTCAAGTGGACCACCAAGGCTTGGTCGGGGTCGTGGCCCACACTCATCGATTCGTGGAATATGTCGGTGAACAATGGCGACCAGTATGTGCTCCAGCGCTCTGAGCTCGCATTGGGTGGAGATACGCCTTATACGCTGGATGCCTGCTTCGGCTCGGCCGGCAACATTGAGGCGGGCGGCGTGCCGCAATTTATCGCATCGGCCACCATCGTCACCAACGCCGAACTGCTCGCACGCGCCGAGGTTAAGGCCACTGCCGTAAACGCCGCGCCTGTCGTGCGCGATTGGGATCAAGCGGTCACGCGCATTGAGCTCGAGGCGGATGCAGAAAGCGACGACACGGGACAGATCGAGCATTTCGTCCATGCACTGATAGAGAACGACGAAAACGCCGCGCCGATGTATGAGTACACCTACATCGGTCAGGCAACGAACACCGTTGCCGACCCGAACGCCGATTCTGCCGGCGTGTCGGAGGACGAGCGTGGCGGCATCAAGCCCTCGAGCGACAACGTGCTGTTTGCTGGCGTGCTCAGCGAAGCCCACATGAAGCTGGCAATGATTGCCGGCGTAGAATGCCTGTTCCGTATCGCCTCGGTGCGCTACGGCGACAATGGTCGCTCGCGCCTGGTGGTACACACAAAGGCAAACGGAACGTGGTCCGCTCCCACGCCTGTGGACTTTCCCCTTGGGTTTGGCGAGGAAGACGTGGAGCGCGACGGCATATACGATTACGACTTCGACGTAGTGGAATATACGGACGGAAGAGGAAACCAGGACGCCTACGTGCTGTTGGTCTCGGGCGAGCGCCCCGACGGCGACAGCACCTTTTTCGATACGGCAAGCACAGCCGGCATACTGTCCGTTGTGCGCCTGCGCATAAGCAATAGCGAAGTTCGCGTGGTATCGCACACGTCGTGGCGCAGCATCTCGCGCGGCCGCCTGCAGGAGGACGGTTACCATTGTCTGCAGTGTCCACGCATCACGGTGGGCAAGACGCTTGTCGACGGGCGTCTGTCGGGCGCCTATCTCCACCGCCGCGGAACCACGGCAGAAAAGGCGTTGGGCACCGAGGCAGAGGTCGCGCTCGAGTGCTTTACCCTGTGGTCGGACGTTTCGGGCGACAGCCTCACGTTCCGTCAGGTCCTCCGCTTTCCGCAGGCACCGTCGAGCATCGAGCTGGGCGAGCCCGAGAATATCAACGGCAAAATGGTGGTGCCCGTTGCGTACGAGACCGCAGACGGTTGCGGCTGCGCATCGTACGCCGTGATCGGCCAGTCCATTGCGGGCTGGGGCGTTATGCCACCAGACGCCACGGTACCCCGTGCGGTACCGTGGCCACAACATTCGGGCTTTTTGGCAACCGTCAACGAGCAACTGCAGCATATTTCTTGGACGCGAGGCGCATCGGCGTTTGCAACGCAGCCCGTGGGTGCCGCAGGCTGTGGCCCGGCATCGTTTAGCGTAAGCAACAACGGCAGGTGCGCGCTCTATGTAGAGAACACCGATGGCAAGGTGGGACAGACCTACGACGAAGAAGGCAACCCAGTTGCAGTGATGGGCAAGCACTTCCGCATCTTCGCCAGCACCTTGTCAGGCGATCTGTTTACGGAGCCGTTCGTGATGTGCGAGCTGGACCATCCCGTCGATCAGATAACGACATTTTTGACGTCGGGGAGCATGCTCTCCGCGCTCGCCACGCACATTGTGAGCGCGGAGAAGAGCGAGGCAGAACTACACGGCATCGAAGTGCCCTTGGTGGCGTGTGCCACTCCGACGGGCGCGGTCGCTACCTCGGGCGCGGTGGTGCCCGGAGCAGCAGGCGAATCCTTCATGGTCACGGTGCGAAACGACGGTAACACCTTGCTGACCGCCGGCACGATCGATCTGTACCGAGAGGGCTCCAGCCAGCCGTTCTCCAGCGCATCCATCGGGTTCGGAGCAAACGCACGCATGGCTTCGATCTACGATCCGGAGCTTGCCGAGGATGCTTCGGCCAACGACATGGCACACGTGAAGTACGCGCTCGAGACGCTGGGCGCACGTTTTGCAACGCACCCGCTGGTAGCCGACAGCGGCAACGCCGTGCTGGCACCGGGTTGCACGGCACAGTTCCGCATGAGCTTCGCCATCCCCGAGAGTTGGAGCGACGAGGTGGGCAAACGCGTAACGCTATATGCGAAGGCGCGTAATCTGGTGGCGCTCGATCCCGTAACGCTCGAGGAAATTCGACCGGGCGCAAACTCGGCGCTGGGTGCCGTACTGCACGAGCTTCATGTGCCCGACGCGGCATGCGAACGCTCAGAAGTTCAGGTCGGCGTATGCGACAACGCGGATACGACAGGACTTCACGACGCCCCGATGACGGTCGACGGCGATGGCGGCACGAGTGGAGGTGGCTCCGGCGGAAGCAGCTCCGGTAGCGGCAGTGGCTCTGGCAGCGGCAAGGATCACGGCAATAACAAGCGCCCCGGAAAAGCGGGCGCGCTTGCGGGCACGGGCGACAGCAACGTCCCCCTGACAGCAGCCGCCGCAGCACTCGCCGCAGCCGGCGCCGGCCTTGTCGCCTACAGCGCCCGCCGCACGGCGCTCGAAAACGACACCGCCGATGAGGTCAATTCTGATAAGCCTCACTAGCTCTCAGTTACCTTTGCGAGAGACGCCGACTCGGCTCATCGAACATCAAATGGGCTGGTTCTGGATACCCAGAGCCAGCCCATTACGCATTAGATATCGTCAGTGGAGTCGAGTTCTGCCTCGAGCTTGGCACGGCGTCTTTTCGCCGTGAAAAACGTTGCGCACAGGACAGCAAACGTGGCCGCGAAAATCGTCGCGCCGCAGAACACGCCCGTGGCCAGGTTCGCCAACCAAAAGACGCTTTCGAGCGGCACGATCTGCGCCTCAGCGATACAGCGCATTGCGGCAATAACAAGCGCGAACGCGGCGCCGCTAAGACCGCTGAGAAGCAGGAAATATCCAACAGGAAGATACTCGGTTTGCCCAAAACGATTGGTATCGACATAGCCCTTCCGCGTTTGCAGTCCTGCGCAAATCAACATCACGAGAACGAGCCACAAATACATGGCTGCCTCGAACGGCGTTGCAAAGCCATGCGGCATTTCACTGGCGTCGCTGTGAATCCACGCAACCTGTCGAGCTATAAACTGGTAGAAAAAGATCATCAACATGCCAAACGAAAGCAGCACGAAACCAATCTTGTAGATCTTCGCGCTCTCAGCCTCCAGGCGCTCATCCTTTGGGCCGGCATATTCACGCCACTTTTGCACGAGTTTTAAATCTTCAAATTTCATAGCGAACTCCTAAAGAGCGTCAGGGTCGACGTCGCTCTCGTCTTCCCAAAACAAGTCGTTCAACGTAACGCGTAGCGCTTTACAGATTGACACGCACAAATTGAGCGTGGGGTTGTAGCCGCCCGCCTCGATCAGGCCGATGGTCTGGCGCGTAACGCCCACGGCCTCGGCCAAGTCAGCTTGCGAAAGGCCAACCGCCGCGCGCGCCGCCTTCATGCGTAGGTTCTTTTTGCCCGGCATGGAGTTCCTTTCGTAGTAATGGACAGATATCCGTTGCAACATGACACATATATATTGCATCTATCAGCCAATGTCAACTATATCTGTCATTACGGAAACCATATCCGCCATCGCTATGCGGACATAGCAATTTCGATTCGCTATTCAAACTTACTCGGACAGAGCCGACTCGGTTTTGTCCGAGTAAACGAATCTCCATCGAACTCCGAACGATTGTTCGATGGATTTCGTGTTGGGTGGAATCGTCTGTGGGCTGGGCTATGCTACCTTGACTATCTATATGACTTAAACGCAGCAAAGGAGCACCGAGAGAGCGAGTATGGCAAAAAACACCGCAAACTATGGTAACGACAGTATCCGCCAGCTCAAGGACGAGGAGCGCGTACGCCTGCGCCCCGCCGTCATCTTTGGCTCGGACGGACTCGACGGCTGCGCGCATGCCGCCTTCGAGATCCTGTCCAACGCCGTTGACGAGGCGCGCCAGGGCTACGGCAAGCTCATCACCCTTACCGCCTTTCGCGATGGCTCCATTCAGGTAGAGGACAACGGCCGCGGCTGCCCGCTCGACTGGAACCCCTCCGAGAAGCGCTTTAACTGGGAGCTCGTCTTTTGCGAGCTCTACGCAGGTGGCAAATACAACAACAACCAGGGCGGCGACTACGACTTCTCGCTCGGTACCAACGGCCTGGGCTCCTGCGCGACTCAGTACGCCTCTGAATACATGGACGTTACCGTCTGGCGTGACGGTAACAAGTACTCCCTGCACTTTAAGAAGGGCAAGGTCGTCGGCGCCAAAAAGAAGGCACTCGAGATTGAGCCCAGCGACGAGAACCGCACCGGCACCACCATCAAGTGGCGCCCCGATCTTGAGGTCTTTACCTCGATCAGCATTCCCCACGACTGGTATCGCGAGAACATGCGCCGTCAGGCCGTGGTCAACGCCAACGTGACCTTCCGCCTGCGCATCGAGGGCGACGATGGCGAGTTTTCCGAAGAGGATTTTTGCTATCCCAAGGGCATCGAAGACTACGTGCTCGAGAAGGTCGGTACCGACTACCTTACCGAGCCCTTCTTTATCGAGGCCGACCGTCGCGGTCGCGATCGCGAGGACCTGCCCGACTACAACGTAAAAATCACTGCTTGCATGTGCTTCTCGCGCACTTTCATGATGCAGGAGTACTACCACAACTCATCGTGGCTCGAGAACGGCGGCTCGCCCGAGAAGGCTGCCCGCAGCGCTCTGACCAGCGCCATCGATGCCTACATTAAGCAACAGGGCAAGTACAACAAAAACGAAAGCGGCATTAAGTGGCAGGACGTCCAGGACTGCTTGGTACTGGTGACCAACTGCTTCTCCACCCAGACGTCCTACGAGAACCAGACCAAAAAGGCCATCAATAACCGCTTTATCCAGCAGGCCATGACGGCCTTCTTTAAGGAGCGCCTCTCGACCTACTTGATCGAGAACAAAGATGCCGCCAACAAGATCATGGAACAGGTGCTCATCAACAAGCGCTCGCGCGAGAACGCCGAGAAGACGCGTCAGAGCATCAAGACCAACTTGCAGCAGAAGACCGACATGGCCAACCGCGTGCAGAAGTTCATCGACTGCCGCTCCAAGGACAAGAGCCGCCGCGAGATCTACATCGTAGAGGGCGACTCGGCAGCAGGCGCCATTCGTACCTCGCGCGATGCCGAGTTCCAGGGCGTTATGCCCGTCCGCGGCAAAATCCTCAACTGCCTAAAGGAGGACTATCCACGCATCTTTAAGTCCGACATCATCATGGACCTCATGCGCGTGCTGGGCTGCGGCGTGGAGATCAAGGACAAGCGCATCAAAAACCTTGGTGCCTTTGACCTGGACAACCTCAACTGGAACAAGGTCATCATCTGTACGGACGCCGACGTCGACGGTTACCACATCCGCACGCTCGTGCTCACCATGCTTTACCGCCTGGTGCCCACACTTATCGACGAGGGTTACGTGTATATCGCCGAGTCGCCGCTCTACGAGATCAACTGCAAAGAGAAGACCTACTTTGCCTACACCGAGCTCGAGAAGAACGGCATCCTCAAGGAGATTGGCGACCAAAAGTGCTCCATCAACCGCTCCAAGGGTCTTGGCGAGAACGACCCGGACATGATGTGGCTCACCACCATGAACCCCGAGACGCGTCGCCTGATCAAGGTGGAGCCCGAGGACGTCACCAAGATGGAGACCATGTTTAACCTGTTGCTGGGCAACGACGAAGCGGGCCGCAAGCGCCATATCTCCGAGCACGGCAAGGAATATCTGGACCAGCTGGACCTGCAATAGCAGCAAATCGATAACGACGGCCCATAAGAAGTTCAAGAGGAAATCGTGGCAAAGAAGAAGACGAAGAACCAGCCAAAGAAAAAGCAGGTCAACGCCGAGAACGTCATCGGCCTGCACTCCGAGGTCACCGACCAGCCGATCACGCAGACGCTCGAGGTCAACTACATGCCCTACGCCATGAGCGTCAACGTCTCGCGTGCATTCCCCGAGATCGACGGCTTTAAGCCCTCGCACCGCAAGCTGCTCTACACCATGTACAAGATGGGTCTGCTCAAGGGTGAGCGCCAGAAGAGCGCCAACATCGTGGGCCAGACCATGAAGCTCAACCCGCACGGCGATGCCGCGATCTACGAGACGATGGTGCGTCTGGCAACCGGCAACGAGGCGTTGCTCGCACCGTTCGTTGAGTCGAAGGGCAACTTTGGCAA
>CABUMZ010000061.1 GCA_902492825.1 uncultured Collinsella sp. | reverse complement strand
CAATGGTATACGGGTGCATCATCGACGTCTTCAATACAGAAAATATCAGTGCGGAGTGTCCGCGAAGGTCAGCCCTCAGATCCTGCTACGACTACGTCCTTGGATTGTGTGGGCGGATGAAGGACGTAGTTGGCCGGGTATTCCGTCCCTTTCGCTGCTTCGCGGCTTTGCCGCGAAGCCTCGCGCCACTTTGGGGATGGATGGGGGCGTGGTTGTTGCGGTGTCTAATCCCGGTGCTTTGGGGCTGGGTGCCTTTTTGGAGCTCTTCTTTATTCCTTATGCTGGATGAAATGCCCCATGTTTTTGTAAGGGTGCATACTCGTCTTAGAAGTGCATAGAATCTCGTATAGTGCGAGTAAGATATTGCGCTGTCAGTTTTGTGTTTAGCAAAGACATGGTTTGCATAATCTAGTCTAATCCCTGCTCTATTAAAATAAAGTTGCACGTAAAAGGCTTAGATATGTTTAAGCTGGCATTCTTTACGCTGAGCGGGTAAAAGCGACCGTTCACCGTTCAACTATTTTCAAAATGAATAAAATGAGCGATAAAGAGAATATAAACCTTAATAAACTCGCGTATCGCACGGACGCGGGTTATTAATGGGTTGTAGGCCTTTTACAGAAGGGATTCCAGCAATGTCTAAGCCTCTTGGCAAGCCCGATCGTATTGTCGTCGCCCTTGGCGGCAACGCCCTCGGCAACAACCCCGTCGAGCAGATCGAGGCCGTGAGCAACACCGCCCACGCTCTCCTCGGCCTCATCGAGCAGGGCAACGAGATCATCATCACCCACGGCAACGGCCCGCAGGTCGGCATGATCCAGAACGCCTTCGCCGCCGCCCACGACGCCATCGGCACCCCCGAGATGCCGCTGCCCGAGTGCGGCGCCATGTCCCAGGGCTACATTGGTTATCACCTGCAGCAGGGCATCGGCCGCGAGATGCACAAGCGCTATAAGCGTTGGCACGCCGCCACCGTCGTCACCCAGATCGAGTGCGACCCGGATGATCCCGCGTTCAAGAACCCGACCAAGCCGATCGGCCCCTTCTACACCGAGGAGCAGGCCAAGGAGTTCATGGCCGAGGATCCCTCCAAGGTCTTCGTCGAGGATTCCGGCCGCGGCTGGCGTCGCGTCGTCGCCTCCCCCGATCCCAAGAAGATCGTCGAGGCCGACTCCATCCTCAACCTGCTCGACAACGAGTTCATCGTCATCGCCTGCGGTGGCGGCGGCATCCCCGTCGTCCGCGACTACGAGAACAAGGGCTGCTACAAGGGCGTTCCCGCCGTCATCGACAAGGACCTGGGCGGCGAGCTGCTGGCCGAGGACTGCGACGCCGACGTCCTGTTCCTGCTGACCGCCGTCGAGCATGTCGCCATCAACTTCGGCAAGCCCAACCAGGAGGAGCTCGAGGACATCACCGCCGACGAGGCCGAGCGCCTGGCCGACGAGGGCCAGTTCGGCAAGGGTTCCATGGAGCCCAAGGTCCGCGCCGCCATCAAGTTCGCCCGTTCCCGCAAGGGCCGCACCTGCATCATCGGCGCCCTGGACAAGGCCGCCGAGACCATGGCCGGCCTCTCCGGTACCCGCATCCACGAGTAGTCTCTACTCTGTTGCCTCTCTCGTGGGCGCCAGGCAAGGCGCCCGCAAACTAGCCTCTCTTCATGAGCCCCGCAGTCCGCTCCGACTGCGGGGCTTTTGTATCTACCTGGTCATTGGGGACGTTCTTAAACGACTAGCCAAACATGAGCGTCCCCAATGACCACTCATTTAAGTCTGTCCCCAATGACTACCCAATGACTAGTAGTAGGCCCACATGGCTTCGACTTCGTTGAGGACCTCTACGACGCCCCAGCGGCGGGCGCTGCGGCTGGCCGAGTTGGGGTCGTAAACGCCAATCTGGTTGGCATCGTCGATGCCGTAGAGCACGATGTAGTGGCCTACGTTGGTAAACGTACCGGGGCGCACTGCGGCGATGACGGGCGCACCCGAGCGAAGTGCTTGGGTAAACGATTCGCGATCGTTATAGAGCTGTGTTCCGTTGAGCCCCAGCTGCCACGCACCGCCTGTCATAAACGACCACTCGGTGGCACCAGTGGGGGCGTAGTTGCCGGCTTCGGCCAGTGCGCATATATCGACCGGCGTCTTATCGGTGTGGCCGGTCTTAAAGATATAGACCATGGTGAGGCAAGTGGGACCGCAAGCGTTTTCGCGAATAGTGCCACCGGCATAGGGCAGCTCCGACCATGCGGGGTCAATTTGGTAGATGTGGGGCATGGCGCCGGCCTGCCATTGCGAGCGTGGGGTCGAGAACGCAAAGGAGTAACCGGGCGCGACGGGAGCTTTAAGCAGCTTGTCCTCGACAGTGGGCTCAAGACCGGCTGATCCGTGGGAGATGCAGGATCCCAAAAACACAAAGACGAGGCAGGCGGCGATGGAGCAAAGCGCAAGACGTAGGCGGCGGGCCGGAAGCGTGTGGCTTGTGGTATGCGACGCGGGGTGAGGGGCGGAATTGCCGCGATCGCGTTGAGGTCGCGAAAAGGAGCGCTTGACGTAGTAGTCGGTCTTACGGCGATCGTAGCGGCGTGGCTGCAATGTGTCGGTCTGACGTTGGCGTGTGCTCGTACTCACGCGGTCTGACTGCTGCACGGTACGGCTTTGCTGCCGCGAAGAAGCCCCGGGCTGCTCTTGGGGGCGCTGCGGGTTGTCGTTGTCGGAGGTGCTTCTGGGCGTTGGCGTGGTGCGGCCGGCAAGGCGCACGCTTTGTGGCCGTTGGTCGCCGTCATTGTATCCGTATGCCATTCGAATCACCTTGCCTCATGTGTAACTTGTCTATCCTACATAAAAAGATGCACGACACATGGGTATGTGCGCCAAAAGCCTGACAAATGGTATGAACGTTGCCGCGCCGCGCGCCAAGCGTCACGGCAACAGGTATTCAAAAGCAGACAAGATGAAAGCGTCCAAGACGAATGACGTCTCCCGCCGTTCGTCCCAAAAACGGCGCCGCTCGTTTTGCAGTTCTGCCTTCGGTCGAGCTGCGAGCGGCGCTGCTGCGCCAAGGCCGTATCTTAAAGCCATGGAATAAAAGCGCGCGGCAAAACGGACCGCGCAAGGGGTGACGCCAAGGGCGTCAAACAGGAAAGGAGGGGAACAATGGCGGACAAGAACGCAGAAGTTGCAGTCGAGGATAACGGCGGCATGAAGAAAACGCTTTCGCTCTGGAACTTCTTCACCATCGGCTTTGGTGCCATCATCGGTACCGGTTGGGTTCTGCAGGTCGGCGACTGGATGGTCGTGGGCGGCGGCCCCGTTCCCGCTATGATCGCATTCCTCTTGGGTGCAATCTTCCTCGTGCCCGTCGGAGCTGTTTTCGGTGAACTCACGGCTGCTATCCCCATCTCGGGCGGCATCGTCGAGTATGTCGATCGTAGCTTTGGCCGTACGCTGAGCTACATCACCGGTTGGCTTTTGGCTCTGGGCAACGGCATCCTGTGTCCGTGGGAGGCCATCGCCATTTCGACCCTCGTGTCCGAGATGTTCGGCAGCCTGCCCGGCCTTGAGTGGCTGCGCGCCGTCAAGCTCTACACCATCCTGGGGGCCGACGTTTACCTGTTCCCGACGCTGATTGCGCTCGGCTTTGCAGTCTACGTCATCTTCCTCAACTTCCGCGGTGCCAGCTCGGCTGCCAAGCTCCAGGCCTTCCTGACCAAGGCTCTGCTCTGCGGCATGCTGCTCGCCATGGGCGTCTCGCTGTTCACCGGCTCGCCGGACAACGCCATGCCCGTGTTCTCCCAGGTCACCGGCGCTGGCGGCGGCAAGGCCGCTACCGAGAGCACCAGCCTGTTTGCCGGCATCGTGTCGGTCTTGGTTCTGACCCCGTTCTTCTACGCCGGCTTCGACACCATTCCTCAGCAGGCTGAGGAAGCAGCCGAGGGCCTCAACTGGAACAAGTTCGGCAAGATCATCTCCCTGGCCCTGCTGGCCGCCGGCGGCTTCTACATGGTCTGCATCTACTCGTTCGGTACCATCCTCGACTGGCATGAGTTTGTTAAGAGCCCGGTTCCCGCGCTTGCCTGTCTCAAGGGCATCAACATGCTCCTGTACCTGGCCATGCTCGTCATCGCCACGCTTGGACCCATGGGCCCGATGAACTCCTTCTACGGCGCAACGAGCCGCATCATGCTCGCCATGGGCCGCAAGGGCCAGCTGCCCGAGCAGTTCGCCGAGGTCGACCCCAAGTCCGGCGCTCCCAAGCTCGCCTGCGTTGTTCTGGGCGTCATCACCGTCGTCGGTCCGTTCCTGGGCAAGAACATGCTCATCCCTCTGACCAACGTGTCGGCTCTCGCCTTCATCTTCTCCTGCGGCATGGTCGCCCTCGCCTGCCTGCGCATGCGCTTCACCGAGCCCGACCTGCCTCGTCCCTACGAGGTGCCCGGTGGCAAGTTTGGCATCTCCCTCGCTATCGCTGCCTGCGCCATCATCATCGGCCTGCTTGTGATTCCGTTCTCTCCCGCCTCCCTCAACATGGTGGAGTGGAGCATCGTGATCGGCTGGTTGGCTATTGGCCTGGCCCTCATGGCTTTCACCAATTCCCGCAAAAAGTAACGCCGAGCCGGGGCGGATCGGGTGCGCGGAATCCTCTCTCCCGCGCACCGAACCCGGCGCCACTTGGGTAGCTTTGTGAGGCCTTAACCCAACACGGCCTCGCCCACTATATGGATCCATAAGGAGGAACCATGTCCACTAAGTATGCAATCGTTGGCGGCAAGCTCATCGACGGTACCGGTGCCGAGCCGGTCGAGAACTCCCTCGTTCTCGTCGACGACAACGGTAAGATCGAGTACGCCGGCGCCATGCAGGACCTTCCCGAGGGCGTTGAGGTCATCGACGCCGCCGGCAAGACCGTCCTTCCCGGCCTGATCGACACCCACCTGCACTTCTCGGGCAACTTGACCGACGATGACACCGACTGGGTCATGCAGCCGCTCCTCGAGAAGCAGGCCGTCGCCGTCAAGCAGGCCTACGACTGCCTCACCCACGGCCTCACCACCGTCTGCGAGATCGGCCGCTTTGGTATCCAGATCCGTGACTGCATCGACAAGGGCGTCTTCAAGGGCCCGCGCGTTCTGGCCACCGGCCTTGGCTTCTGCCGCGTTGCCGGCCACGGCGACTCCCACCACTGCAGCCAGGAGCTCAACAAGGAATCGCACCCCTGGGGCGATCAGGTCGACGGTCCTTGGGATCTGCGCAAGGCCGTCCGTCGTCGCCTGCGCGAGAACCCCGATGCCATCAAGATCTGGGCTACCGGTGGCGGCATCTGGCGCTGGGACTCCGGCCGCGACCAGCACTACTGCTCCGAGGAGATTCAGGCCGTGGTCGAAGAGGCCAAGATGGTCGGCATCCCCGTGTGGAGCCACTGCTACAACAACCACGCCGCTGCCTACGATTCCGTTCGCTTTGGCTGCGAGCAGCTGATTCACGGCTTCGATATCGATGAGCGCACCATGGACCTCATGGCCGAGCAGGGCACCTTCTTCACCCCGACGATCGCCTTCCTGCCCACCTGGTACGCCACCTATCCGCCCGTCTACGTCCCCGAGCTGCACGACAAGTACGAGGGCACCTTGGTCGAGAAGGAGCTGCAGCGCAACTACGACTGCTTGCGCGAGGCCAAGAAGCGCGGCGTCGTCATGACGATCGGCTCTGACTCTTTCTCCTTCGTCACCCCGTACGGCACCTGCTCCATCGAGGAGATGTACGAGTTCGTCGACAAGATCGGTTTCACCCCGGTCGAGACCATCACCTGTGCCACCCTCAACGGTGCCAAGATGTGCCACATCGAGGACGAGACCGGTTCCATCGAGGCCGGCAAGTGCGCCGACCTGCTGGTCGTCAACGGTGACGTTGCCGCCGACATCCACGTGCTCAACACCGACAACATGGACGTCATCATGAAGGACGGCTGGATTGTCGAGGCTGGCACCTTCGGCGAGGCAAACAAGTACAGCGCCTAAGCTACCGTTCATCGATGGCTTGATGTAAAACACAGTATTTGATTGCATAATGCAATGGAGAGGGTCGCTTGCGGCCCTCTTTATTGCTATGGGGTGCGTCAGTAAGAAGGAGATGACGGTGGATCTCAATAGGCTGATTCTGGGCAAGAGCTACAACTCTACCAAGGTCTTTCGTACCGCTCAGCATGTGGTTCAAGCCATCTTGCTCGGTATTGTCGTTCCGCTGCTTATCCTGCTGCTCATCTGGGATCTAACCGATAATCCCAATCCCGTTCCGGCCGTTGTCGTCATTGCCGGCTTGGTCATGCTGTGCTTCTTCTTCTCGTACGTCTTTGTCGTTCCCGACGACCTCACATCGAGCGCAACCGACCGCACGCTCGCCATCGCATCAAAAATATTCGCCTACACGTCGCGCGGCCTTACGCCCGAAGCTGCCCTGGGCGCCTCTAAGATCATCCTGTCCGAAACTATCGCCTCTGCCATCTGTTTTACCGACGGCAAACAGGTGCTGGCGAGCTGGGGCGAGGACTCGGCAAAATGTCCCGCGGGCACCCCGGTGGTGTTGCGGACTACGCTCAACGTGATCAACAGCGGTGAGCAAAGCGTGTTCTCGCGCGATACCTCGACCGAGACGGGTGGCTACTTTCCGCGCCTGCGCGCCGGTATTGTCGCACCGCTTACCGTGCGCGGGCATTGCGTGGGCACGCTCGAGCTGTATTATCCCCGTCTGAGCAGCATCGATATGCGCCAGACGGCGCTTGCCTCGGGCTTTGCCGACCTCATTTCCACGCAGCTTGCGAGCTTTGAGCTCGAGCGCCAGGACGAGCTTACGGCCCGCGTGGAGCTGCGCGCCTTGCAATCGCAGGTCGATCCTCATTTTCTGTTTAACACCATCAGCACCATCGTGTCGCTCGTACGTACCGAGCCGGACAAGGCCAGGTCGCTGCTGATCGACTTTTCCAATTACTACCGTCAGACGCTTTCTGATTCCGATACCCTCACAACGCTCGAGCACGAGGTGGAACAGGGCACTCGCTATATCAATCTTATGCAGGCCCGGTATGGCGACGGCCGTCTGCGCGTCTCGGTCGATATCGACTTTGAGGTGCGCGACAGCCTGGTGCCGCCGTTTATCTTGCAGCCGTTGCTCGAAAACTGCATCAAGCACGCGCAGCGCGAGACCGAGCCGCTTTCTATTCATGTTAGGGCTTTCGAGACCGATGACGGTTTGGAGATCATCGTCGAGGACGATGGCATCGGTATGAGCGAAGAAGTCTGCGCGCATCTGTTTGAGCAACATCGCCTGGAGGAGCCCGAGAGCATTACCGCCGACGGCTCCATCAAGCGAGGTTGCGGCTTGGCGCTCCTTAACGTACTCCAGCGCATCCATTTCTTTTACGGAGAAGATTCCGGCATGCGCGTGAAGTCCCAGGAGGGCGTGGGAACGCAGGTCATCGTCGAGCTGAACGGCGAGCCGCATGAGCCCGCGCCGTTGACGGCGTAGCATGCGGTTGGATTGAGAGAAAAAGAGGGGAAGCACATATGTCCGAAGGCTGGAACATCTTGGTGGTTGATGACGAACCTCCCATTAGGGCTGAGTTACGCTATCTGTTGGAAAAGGATACGCGTGTGGGTCAGATTGCCGAGGCGGGCAATGTCACCGAAGCCGTGGAGTCGATTCTGTCGAACAAGCCCGACGTGCTGTTTTTAGACATTACCATGCCCGGTCGCTCGGGAATTGAGCTTGCCGAGACGCTGCAGAACTTAAAGACGCCGCCGGTGGTTGTGTTTGTGACGGCGTTTGCCGAGTTTGCCGCCGATGCGTATAACCTCGATGCGGTCGACTATATCGTCAAGCCGGTCGAGGACGCACGTCTGTCAAAGGCACTCGACAAGATCGAGGCAGCCTTGGGTGCCCGCCGTGTTATCCACGCTCCGCGCCAGCCTTTGCGTCTGACGGTGGACCGCGGGGGCAAAAAGGTGTTCATTCCCGCCGCAGACGTCTGCTACTTTGAGGCGCGCGCCGATTTTTGCAACGCCATCTGCGCCGAGGGAACGTACCTGATCAATGAGTCGATCTCTTCGCTCGAGCGTCGCTTGGGCTCCGAGGGCTTTATTCGCGTTCATCGCAGCTATCTGGTCAATTTGGAAGACGTGCACAATGTTGAGATTGGCTCCACGGGGTTGATGGAGCTCAGACTCGACCGCGTGAGCTCGACGGTGCCGGTGTCCCGTCGTCGTGCCGCCGAGGTCAAGTCGCACCTGGGGCTTGCGTAAGAGACTTGCGTTCCGTCGTTTACCATCGCAGGTTTGGCATGGGCGCGCGGTGGGCATAATGGGTGGCATCGAATGAAATCGAAAGGATCATTATGCCCGCGCTTATCACCCATCATCTGTTTGGCGAGGAAAGCATCGACCGTCTTCCGCAGGGCGTCATCACGTCCGATGAAGAGCGCATTGCCTTTATCTTGGGCAACCAAGGCCCCGACCCGTTTTTCTTTCACATTCTGACACCGCGTGTTTCCGACTGCACGCTGCTGGCGCAGGTCATGCATCGGTCGCGCATGTCTCGCCAGTTCGCGTGCCTGCGCGACGGCGTGTCGCATCTGCTGCCGCGCGACGCCAGCTTGGGTCGCGCCTTTGCGCTGGGCCTGCTGTCTCATTACGTGCTCGACCGCAACGCCCATCCCTTTGTCTATGAGCAGCAGTTTGGCATCGTGGAGTCCGATTCAGAGCTTGAGGATTCGAGCAGTCAGGTCCATGCCGTGATCGAGAGCGACCTGGATGTACTGATGCTGCAGCTTAAACGCGATGGCGCTACGGTCGACGATTACCCGCCGGCGGGCGAGATCGTTACCACCGATCGCATCAATCGCGTGGCCGGCGTGCTGATGAGCTATGTTGCCGGACGCGTGTACGGCATTGACATTCCGGCGGGGGAGTACGGTGCTGCCGTTGCCAACATGCAGCGACTTTACCGCGCGATTGAGCCGGCCGGCTCCGCAAAGACGCGCGCGATCTCGCTGGTTGAGGGCTTGGTGCACGACTACTCGCTGCTCGACGGCCTTGCGCACCGCGTGACGACCGAGCTGCCCGAGCGTACCGGCAACCTGGGCCACTTGGCATGGAAGAACCCCTTTACTGATGAAGTCTCGACCGAGAGCTTCCCCGAGGTCTTTGACCGCGCGCTGGTCGATTACGAGTGCACGGTTGCCCGCTTTATCGAGACCGGCGATATGGAAGCCGTGACCAACCACGTCAATTACAGCGGTCGCGTGCTCGGCGCCGACGAAGAGTTCGACCGCGAGGAGTAGGGCTCGTGCGTGCCCCTTTGCCGAATCCTTACCGGCGCCTCTGGACAATTGGGGTACGATGAACTAACTGCATATCGGGCGAATACGAAGGGGCCCTGTCCATGAAATACACCAAGCTCGAGCGTAACTGGGTTATGTACGATGTGGGCAACTCGGCCCTCGTGCTGCTCAATACCTCGGTGGTGCCCATCTATTTTAACGCCATCAATACCGGCGCTTCCTCGGCCGACCTCGTGGTCGCTTGGGGCAACGCGCAGACGATTGCCTCGCTGGTCATTGCCATGCTCATGCCCATTCTGGGCGCGCTTGCCGATTACGCCGGCAACAAGATCAAGTTCTTCTTGGGCTTCTTCCTTACGGGCCTGGTTCTTTGCCTGGCGCAGGCTATTCCAATGTCCGCCATGGCATTTTTGACCGTGTACGTGCTGTGCACCATCGGCCTTAACTCTTCTATGACGTTCTACGACGCCATGCTGCCCGACATTACCACCGACGAGCGCATGGACGCCGTGTCCAGCTCGGGCTATGCCTGGGGCTACATCGGTTCCACCGTGCCGTTCATCATCTGCCTGGCGCTTATCATGGGTGGCCCCGCTCTTGGCGTCCCCACCATGCTGGCAACGCGTCTGTCGTTTATCATCACCGGTGCCTGGTGGCTCATCTTTACCCTGCCGCTCATTCGCACATATAAGCAAAAGTACGGTCGCGAGCGCGGTCCCCAGGACACCATCGGCCATATCGTGGGCGGCGTGTTCTCCGAGGTCGGACACACCATGCGCGAGATTGCCCACAACAAGACCGTGCTGGTCTACATGATCGCGTTCTTCTTCTACATCGACGGTGTGCACACGGTCATTTCCATGGCAACCAGCTATGGATCGGCTTTGGGCATCGACTCGACCCAACTGGTGCTGGCTCTGCTCGTTACGCAGTTTG
This sequence comes from uncultured Collinsella sp., assembly GCA_902492825.1. GTDB lineage: Bacteria > Actinomycetota > Coriobacteriia > Coriobacteriales > Coriobacteriaceae > Collinsella. The sequence goes on along the minus strand of CABUMZ010000061.1, from coordinate 529 downwards.
TGGCCTTCCCGTCCGCCATTATCTACGGCAAGCTTGCCGGTCGCGTGGGCACGCTCAATATGATCCTGGTGGCCGTCGCCGCCTATATGGGCATCGTGCTCTTTGCCGCGTTCTTCCTCAAGACCGCCTTTGAGTTTTGGGTGCTTGCCATTTTGGTCGGCCTGTTCCAAGGCGGCGTGCAGGCGCTGAGCCGCAGCTACTTCGGCCGCATTATTCCCAAGGAAAAGTCCAACGAGTACTACGGTTTCTTTGATATCTTTGGCCGCTATGCAAGTGTTATGGGCACCTTCTTGGTGTCGGTCGTCACCTCGCTGACCGGCAACCCCTCGCTGGGCGTCCTGTCTATTGGCGTGCTGCTGGTGGTGGGCTTTGTGCTGCTGGTCCGTCTGTCCCGCATGTCTCAGACGGCAGAGCAGGCCGCATAGGAACTTGCCGGTAATTGCGTCCGCCGCGATACTCTTTTGGGGTTATCCGCAATAAACATTCTGACTTTCGAACAATGATTAGCCCAAGGGGGTATGATGGAGTC
>CABUMZ010000060.1 GCA_902492825.1 uncultured Collinsella sp. | reverse complement strand
CGGCAGGCAGATCTGTTGAACGAATTTATTATACCGTGCAGCGCGGACGCATATCGCCGCAGCACGCCGCGGTTTCGGTAAACGATGCCGGTAATAGCCTCGAAATATTCGAGCGTTTCTGGCGCACGGACGCATGCGAGCGTCTAGCATATCCATTCAAAACGGATTCACGAGCAAAGGGAGTCACAGGCGCATATGAAGCAATGGGTTGGACTGGGCAAGTTTCTCGCGGGACATATGCAGGTCATCGTTCCGATTTGCGTGGCGCTCGGCGTGCTCTTTCCCCAGCAGATCGGCGTTCTCAAACCCATCGTTCCCACCTTGTTTGCCTTCATGACGTTTCAGGGTGCGCTCAGCAACACCTTTCACCAGGTGGCTGAGGTGTTCCGCCGTCCCCTGCAACTGATTTTGGCGCTGCTGGTCTCGGCGGTGTTTATTCCCATAGCAGCCTATGCCATGGGCTCGCTGTTCTTTGGTTCCAACCCCAACCTTGTCTGCGGCATCGTGCTCGAGTACAGCGTACCCGTGGCGGTCACTGCCTTTATGTGGATTAGCATGTTCGGCGGCAACGGCCCGCTCGCGCTCACCATTATCCTGACGTCCTCAGTTATCTCGCCTGTGACGATTCCACTCACGCTCAAGCTCTTGCTGGGTGCCACCGTCTCGATCGACGTGCCGAGCATGATGCAGAACATGGCCATTATGATCGCCATCCCCGCCGTGCTCGGCATCGTCATTAACGAGCTCACGCGCGGATGGGGGCACGAGAAACTCTCCCCCGCGCTCTCGCCCGCTTGCAAATTTATGATGATGGGCGTCATCGCGTCCAACTCCACCGCCATGAGCGAGTACGTGCTGCACATGAACACGGTGCGCCTGGAAGTCGCCCTCTTTATCCTGGTGTTTGCCATCAGCGGCTTTATCATCGGCATCCTGGTCGCACGTGCCCTGCATCTGCCGTATAGCGAGACGACCACCATGTGCTTTACCTGCGGCATGCGCAATATCTCTTCGGGCGCCGTCATCGCCACGCAGTATTTTCCCGGCGAGGTCGTGTTCCCCGTCATGTGTGGCACGCTGTTTCAGCAGGTGCTGGCCTCGACCATCGGGCATCTCTTTGAACGTCTAACCAGCGAGGAGCGCGCCAAACAGCGCAAGCGGGTCAAGGCCGGGCGCGACGCGATGGCACGCTAGGCAGCACGCTTTTCGCAGGCGCTCGCCTTGCTACGCGAGCGTTTCCAGATGCGCATGCAGTCGCTCAGCATCGATATCGAGCGTCGTCTCGGCATTGACCTGGGCCAGACGATAGCCCACAAAGTAGGGCGATACCACCCAACGTGGCAGCGCCTTGGCAATGGTCCGACCGCCCAAGTGATAGAAGAACAAGTTGTATGACTCTGCGCGGCCGCCGTGGTGCTCGTGCAGGATATAGCGCAGGGCCACCTGAATCGCATCGGCAAACAGGTCCGCTTCGGCTTGGTCGCGGGCGTCGTCGCTGGCGGCGATTCCCTGTGGAGCCGAGACGTTGACCTCAAAGAATCCCATGATCGGCTCGGTTGAGATGTTGACCGCGACCCTCCCGTGTCGCCAAACATCGATGCCTTCAAAGTTGGCTGAGGTCAGCGCCGCATAGCCGTCCTCCTGTTCCAAGCCCACAATCTGCATGTGCGGATGGACCAGACTGCCGCCCGAAAGCGGGCCTTTGTTCTTGTACATGAGCACACTGCGGTACTGCTGGGAATCGATCATCTGCTGCCAACAGCCCAGAGCAAACCGCATCACATGATGCAGCTCATCCGATTCATAGGTCACCAGGTCGGCGTCGTGATTGGCAGACTCGATCAATACGGTCTGACGTGTGGCCCGCAAGGTCTTGAACTTATTCTCGAGCCAGATGCAGTCACCATCGCGCTGGATGATGTTGGCAAGCCCCTCCGTGTCGCAAAAAGGGCACGCGGTGCCAGGGCGACGATTATCGTCGGGCTTGCCGCTCGCCTGCTGAACGTCAAATACCAGCGCCACGGGTTATACCTCCAGCGGCACGATCTTGGTGCCATGGAGCTCGGAGACGCCTAGTGCCGCCGCGACCGCGTCGCGATTTGCCGTAGTGATGCCGCCGCCGGGAAGGATGGTCAAACGATCGCCTGCATACTCGATTAAACGAGCCAGGTGATCGAAATTGTCCTCGATCGACGTACCGGCCGCACCGCCATGCGTGAGGATGCGCGTAACGCCGCAGTCGGCAAGTGTATCAATCGCATCGAGCTGAGCCTCGGGCGAGAGCTGGTCAAATGCCATGTGGAAGGTGATGTCGAGGGACTCGCGCTTGCACTCCTCGGCCGCGCAGCCCGTAGCCATAACGAGGGCGCCGAGGGTGAGCTCGTCGAGCGCCCAGCCGCCGGCACAGGGCTTGCAGCAGCCAAAGACCAGGCCGTCAACGCCGGCACTCACAGCAAGGCCCAGGTCCATCTCCATCATGCGCAGCTCGTCCTGGTTGTAATGAAAGTCGCCACCACGCGGACGAATCATGCACATCACTCGCGCGTCATGCTCGTGAGCGTAACTGACTGTAGCGCTAATAACGCCGGCGGAAGGCGTGGTGCCACCGACGGCGAGGTTGTCACACAGCTCGATGCGCCCCGCACCGGCCTCGATGGCCGCCGGCACTCGCTCAAAGTTCTCGGCACAAAACTCGTACAGCATAGATAGGCCCCCAAAGACAGCAGATGTTTTCCGACGGGCATTGTCACACATCCCCATGAAGTTGCGGTGGAATAGGGGCTGTTTTGGCGTCTAGAGCCCCCATTTAGTCCCTATTTCACCGCAACTTAAAAAAGGGGCGCTGACCGGGATAGTCAGCGCCCCTTTTGCTGGATGAGTTAGCCTCCGAGGTAAGCTTTGCGGACGTTGTCGTCGTGCAGGAGCTCTTGGCCGGTGCCGGTCATGGTGATCTTACCGGTCTCGAGCACGTAGCCGCGCGTGGCGATCGAAAGCGCCATCTGCGCGTTCTGCTCGACCAGGAGCACCGTGGTGCCGGCCTTGTGCAGATCCTCGACAATCTGGAAGATCTGCTCGATCAGAATCGGCGCCAGGCCCATGGAAGGCTCGTCGAGCATGAGCAGCTTGGGGTTGCTCATAAGGGCGCGGCCCATAACGAGCATCTGCTGCTCGCCGCCCGAAAGGGTGCCGGCCACCTGGCGACGGCGCTCCTTAAGGCGTGGGAACTGCTCGTAGACGCGCTCAAGGCCCGGAGCAATCGTGGACTTGGGCTGCGTGTAGGCGCCCATCTCCAGGTTCTCCTCGACCGTCATCTGCAAAAAGGCGCGACGGCCCTCGGGGACCTGAGCCAGACCCTTGCCCACCAGCTTGTCGGCGGGCGTATGGGTAATGTCCTCGCCCATAAACTTGATGGAGCCAGTCTTGGAGCGCAGCAGGCCCGAGACGGTCTTAAGCGTCGTGGACTTGCCGGCGCCGTTGGCACCGATCAGGGCCACGATCTCGCCCTCATTGACGTTAAAGGAGATGTCCTTGATGGCGTGGATGGCGCCGTACCAGACGTTGATGTTGTAGACGGAAAGCATCGGCTCTGCCATTTAGTTCTCCCCCTTATCCTGCTTGCCCAGATACGCCTCGATAACGGCGTCGTTGTTCTGGATCTCCTCGGCCGTGCCCTTGGCGATGACCTTGCCAAAGTTAAGCACGCAGATGCCCTCGCAGATGTTCATGACGAGCGACATATCGTGCTCGATGAGCATGATGGCGATGCCGAAGGTGTCGCGGATCTTGACGATGTTCTCCATGAGCTCCGCGGTCTCGGACGGGTTCATGCCGGCGGCAGGCTCGTCGAGCAACAGCAGCTTGGGGTTGGTCGCAAGCGCGCGGACGATCTCCAAACGACGCTGGGCGCCGTAGGGCAGCGATCCGGCCTGCTCGTTTGCTAGGTGCTCCATATCAAAGATGGACAGCAGCTCCATGGCGCGCTCGTGGGCGGCCTTCTCGTGCTTCCAATACGTCGGCAGGCGCAGCACGCCCTCAAAACCGGAGTAGCGCTCCTGGTTGTGCAGGCCGACCTTAACGTTGTCCTCCACCGTCATGGTGTTGAACAGACGAATGTTCTGGAAGGTACGGGCGATGCCCATACGGTTGACCTGATAGACCGACTTGCCCGAGGTGTCCTCGCCGTCGAGCAGGATGGTGCCGTGCGTGGGCTGATACACCTTGGTGAGCAGGTTGAAGACCGTGGTCTTACCGGCGCCGTTGGGGCCAATGAGACCAGCGATCTCGGTCTTGCCGATGGTCAGGCTAAAGTCGTCAACAGCCTTAAGGCCGCCGAACTCAATGCCCAGGTGAATGCACTCGAGTGCCGGGCGCTCGCCCAGGTCGCGGTCGGGAACGATGGCGCCAGAAGGATACGGGACCATCTTGCCCTTGTTGAACTCAAACTTACCGGGCATCGGCTGCCACCTCCTTCTTGGGAGCAAAGCGATCCTTAACGCGACCGAAGAATGCCTTGAGCTGCGGGTTGTTGGTAAAAATCATGACCAGAATCAGCACGATGGCGTAGATGAGCATGCGGTAGTCCGAGAACTGGCGGAGCAGCTCGGGAAGCACGGTGAGCAGCGCCGCAGCGATGACGGAGCCGCGCATGTTGCCCAGACCGCCCAGGACCACGAACACCAGGATGAGAATCGACGTGTTGAAGTCGAACTTGGTGGCGGAGAGCTGTGAGAAGTTACCGCCGAAGAGGGCTCCGGCAGCACCGGCGAGGGCAGCGGAAACCACGAAGGCGATCATGCGGTACTGGGTGACAGAGATGCCCACGGACTCGGCAGCGATCTTGTTATCGCGCACGGCCATGATGGCGCGACCGGTACGGCTGCGGACCAGGTTGAGCACGATCACGAGCGCGACCATGACCAGGATGGCACCGGCGAGGAAGGTCGAGTACGTCGACACGCCCGAGGCGCCCTGGGCGCCCTTGATGATGGCGGTTCCGTCCTCGAGCAGGTGCAGGTCGTCAATCGTTGAGTTACCCGTGATGTTAAAGATCACGTGCAGGCCGCGGGAGTCGACTCCCACGATAAGGCAGGTGACGATCTCTTTGATGATCTCGCCAAAGGCCAGCGTCACGATGGCCAGGTAGTCGCCGCTCAGGCGAAGGACCGGGATGCCGATCAAGAAGCCCAGGATGGCCGCGGCGATGGCGCCGACCACGATACTGATGATAAGGCGCACCGGATCGGAGGGAACGGCGCTCTCCAGCGCGACGGCGGTGACGATTCCCGTATAGGCGCCGACACTCATAAAGCCTGCGTGGCCCAGCGACAAGTCGCCCGCGATGCCGACGACGAGGTTAAGGGAAATGGCCATGACGATATAGGCCGTGATGGGAACCAGCTGACCGGCGATCATGCGCGGAATCATGTGGTTAGACTGCATAAAGAACACGATGGCGAAGGCCACGATGCACATGGCGTACGTGACAAAGTCGTGACGCGTCTGCTTGTCTTTAAGAAACTTCATAACGCTCACCTACACCTTCTCGGGGACGTACTTGCCCAAGAGGCCGGCAGGCTTGACGAGCAGGACGATGATCAAAACACCAAAGACGATGGAGTTGGCAAGGCTCGTGGAAATGTAAGCCTGCGCCATCGCCTCGATGATGCCGATGAGAATGCCACCGACAAAGGCACCGGGGATGGAGCCGATGCCGCCGAAGACGGCGGCGTCGAAGGCCTTGATGCCAGGCATGGCACCCGTCGTGGGCTGCAGCACCGGCGAGTAGGAGGACAGGAGCACGCCGGCGATGGCGGCCAGCGCCGAGCCGATGGCAAACGTCATCGAGATGGTGCGGTTGACGTTGATGCCCATGAGCTGAGCGGCGGCCTTGTCCTCGGACACGGCGCGCATGGCCTTGCCCATCTTGGTCTTACCTGTAAAGAACATCAGGCCGGCCATGATAACCAGGCAGGCGACGATGGTGACGAGCGAGACGGCGCTTACGTTGAACTTGGCCAAGAACTCCGGCACCTGGAAGGTGACGAGCGAAGTGAAGTTCTTGGGCGTGGCGCCCCACAGAAGCTGCGCGGCGTTCTGCAGGAAGTAAGACACGCCGATAGCCGTGATCAGAACGGCCAGCGGGCCTGCTTGGCGCAGCGGCTTATAGGCCAGACCCTCAATGAGAACGCCGAGAACCGTGCAGACCACACAAGAAAAAATTACAGATACCCAGCCCGGGAGGCCGAGATACGACGTGGCGCAGAACGAGACATAGGCACCGACCATGATGACGTCGCCGTGAGCGAAGTTCAGCATCTTGGCGATACCGTAGACCATGGTGTAGCCCAACGCGATGATGGCGTAGACGCTGCCCATGGACAGGCCGTTGACCAGGTATTGGATAAAGACCGTCATGTTCCACATCCCCCTTTCGAATAGGTTTCCAGTTGATGTATGAAACAGGGACGTTACATCGTCCCTAGATACCAAGCAAGCAGGGAAGGCCAAAACCTCCCCTGCTTGGGATCAAAACCGCTCTATGTAAGGCGGCCAATTAGGCCTGTACGTACTTGCCGTCGGTGATGACGTACGCCGTGGGCTCCTTCTGGACCTGGCCCTTATCGTTCCAGGTGAGCTTGCCGGTCAGACCGTCAACGGTAATCTTGAGCATAGCCTTGGACAGCTTCTCGGCGGCCTCGGTCGGGTCGGCGTCGACACCAAGACCGGCCTCCTTGAGGGCCTCGGCCACCGCGTGCACGCCATCGTAGGCGTCGGCGGCAAACTGGTCGGGGGTATCGCCGTACTTATCCTTGTAAGCGTTGACGAAGTCGGCGTTCTTCTCGTCGTCGGCGGAGAACGGGGTCATGAGCAGCAGACCCTCAGCAAGAGAGGTATCGAAGCCCTCAACGCCCAGGATGCCGTCCATGCCGTCGCAGCCCATCATCTTGACGTCGTAGCCCATGTCCTTGGCGTTCTTGAGCAGGACGGACGCCGGCGTGTAGTAGATCGGCGCAAAGATCATGGTGGCGCCGGCCTGCTTGGCCTTGGTCAGCTGGTTCGTAAAGCTCGTGGCGGAGTCGTCCTTAAAGGTCTCCTCGTCAACAATCTCGAGCTTGGACTCAGCGGCCTGGGCCTTAAAGGAATCTGCGATGCCCGAAGAATAGGCGTCGCCGGAGTTATAGAACAGCACGAACTTCTCGTCCGCATACTTCTGCGCCAGGAACTTGGCAGCGTTGACACCCTGGTTGGGGTCGGTGAAGCAAACCTGGAAGACGCAATCCTTGCCGTCGGTGACGTCCTCGGAGGACGCGGACGGGGTGATCATGAACGTCTTGGGGTCGTTACCGCACTCGGCGGCAACGGCAACCGACGCACCCGTGGTGGTCGGGCCGACGAGGGCCTGCATGCCCCAGTCGAGCAGGGTATTGAAGGCGTTGACGGCCTTCTCGCCGTCGGCCTGGTCATCCTCGGCCTTGCTGGCAAGCGGCAGCTCCTTGGTCGAGAAATCCTTGCAGCCAAGCTCGACACCCTGGGTAACGGACTTGCCGTAGGACGCGTTGGCGCCGGTCAGCGGGCCGATGGTACCGATCTTAAACGAAGCGTCGCTCGAAGCGGAACCGCTGTCGCCGCCGTTGGAGGAGCAACCAGCTAGAATGGACATCGCCCCCAGACCTGCTGCGCTCGCGATAACGCTCCTGCGATTCATAACAGGGTTCAATGACTTACCGGTGAGGCTCGACATGCGGCTCTCCTCTCAAATCTCGTCGGGTTTCGGTTACCCGACAGGCCATCCTTCGCCGCGTTCGGCGTTCGCAAAATAGTAGACGCTTTAGTTGAGAAAAGTGGCGATTATTTCAACTTTTCTTTGGATTTGTTCATTTATCCATAATTCTGCGTATTTCTATTACTTTATGCAGTAATGCCACTTTATTGTGTGAAAGTAATGTTTCCGTTCTGTTACAGGCGTCCCTGCCCTGAATAAAACGGCCTCACCGGTCGCGCTTTATGCGCACTTAGGCGGCGATGTACTTGCCGTCCTGGATCACATAGGCCGTGGCGGGCTTTTCGACCTGGCCCTCGTCGTTCCACGTGAGCTCGCCCGTCAGGCCCTCAATCTTGATCTTGCGCATGGCCTTGGCAAGATCGTCGGCAATTTCGGCACCATCGGCCGAAATGTCAATCCCCGCCTTATCGATAGCCTCGGCGATTGCGTGGACGCAATCGTAAGCGTCGGCGGCAAACTGGTTGGGCGTCTCGTCGTAGGCATCCTTATAGGCCTTGACGAAGTCGGCATTCTTCTCATCGTCAGCCGAAAACGGGGCCATGAGCAGTACGCCCTCGGCAAGAGAGGTATCGAAGCCTTCCACAGAGAGCAGGCCGTCCATGCCGTCGGTACCCATGAGGGTCATGTCGTAGCCCATGTCCTTGGCGTTCTTGAGCAAAACGGACGCCGGCGTGTAGTAGATCGGCGCAAAGATGAGCGTGGCGCCGGCCTCCTTGGCCTTGGTGAGCTGGTTGGTAAAGCTCGTGGAAGAGTCGTCCTTAAAGGTCTCGGTATCGACGATGTCGAGCTTGGACGCCTTGGCCTGCTCGGCAAAAGCGTCGGCAACGCCCGAGCTATACGTATCGCCGGAGTTGTAGAACAGGGCGATCTTGGCGTCCGCGTACTTCTCGGCCAAGAACTTCGCGGCGCTGGCGCCCATGGTGGGATCGGTGAAGCAAACCTGAAAGACCGTGGTCTTATCCTTGGTGACGTCGAGAGACGAGGCCGAGGGCGTGACCATGAGCATGTCGTCGGCAATCTCGCCCGAGACAGCGACGGCAGCACCGGTGGTGACGGGGCCGACGAGAGCCTGCATGCCCCAGTCGCACAGGGTATTGAAGGCGTTGATAGCTTTCTCGCCGTCAGCGACGTCATCCTCGGACTTAAGCGAGAGCTTGAGGTCCTTGGTCGAGAAATCCTTGGCGGCAAGCTTGGCACCCTTCTCGGCCGAAACGCCATAGGTTGCCGCGGCGCCGGTCAGAGGGCCGATGACACCGATCTTGAAGGTCTTGCCGTCATCGGCGGAGCCGCCCTCCGAGCCACCCGACGAGCAACCAGCGAGCGCCGCGGTGCCACCGAGCGCCGCGGCGCCAGCCAAGAAACTCCTGCGGTTAAGTACGTTGTTGATGCTAAACATGGTGTCCCCCTTTTCGCTGGCCGCGGTGCGGCCGTCTTGCGGTACAGGGCAAACCTTATGGTGCAAACGTTGACAGTTTGTTACGGAGTTCCGTTTGTAGCGAGCATGTTTCCAATGTTTCCGCAGCGTTTCGGGGGTGCCGTTTTGTGCGACTCCTGTTGCCTGGCGAGCACGCGCCCTCGGTTCACGCTAGAATGCACTCAACCTTTAAACGGTTAATCCATCCATAAGATGCACGAAGGAGCTATCTATGAGCGAACCCCTGCGCACCGTGAACGTCGGCCTCATCGGTCTTGGAACCGTCGGCGGCGGCGTGGCCCGTCTGATCAAGAGCCACCACGATGAGTACCTGGCCGCCTACGGCATCGACCTTAAGCTGACCCGCGCCTGCGCGCTTGCCTGGGAGCAGGCCGAAGCTGCCGGTATTGAGCGCGAGGCCTTTACGAGCGACTGGCACGACGTCGTCACCGACCCCGCCGTCGATATCGTCGTCGAGCTCATCGGCGGCGAGCACCCCGCGACCGAAATCTTCACCACCGCCTTCGAAAACGGCAAGCACGTCGTCTCTGCCAACAAGGCCCTGCTGGGCCGTCATGTCGAGACGCTCGCCGAGAAGGCGCGCGCGTGCGGCGTGCAGATTAAGTGCGAGGCCAGCTGCGGCGGTGGCATCCCCATTGTCAGCACGCTCGAGCACGACCTGGTGGGCAACAAGATCCTGACCATCGCTGGCATTCTCAACGGCACCACCAACTACATCCTGTCGCGCATGGACGCCGAGGGCGCCGATTACGCTGACGTGCTCGCCGACGCCCAGGCAAAGGGCTATGCCGAGGCCGACCCGTCCGCCGACGTCGACGGCTTCGATGCCGCCAGCAAGACGGCAATCCTCGCCTCCATCGGTTTTGGCACCCGCGTTACCACCGACGATGTGTACCAGCAGGGTATCCGTACCATCGGCGCCGAGGACATCGCCCAGGCCCGCGAGCTCGGCTACACCATTAAGCTGCTCGGCATCGCCCGCAATACCGACGCCGGCGTCGACGTCCGCGTGCATCCCACGCTGATCCCCGCCGACCACATGCTTGCCAAGGTCAACGGCGCCATGAACGCTGTCTACGTGGTAGGCGACGCCGTGGGCGAGACCATGTTCTACGGTGCCGGCGCAGGCTCCTTCCCCACCGCGAGCGCCGTCGTGGGCGACATCCTGTCGCTCTCCGAGCAAATCAGCCGCGGCGTGGCTCCGCTGCCCGAGATTGAGCCCTATGGCCACAACCTCGCCTTTAAGCCCATGGACGAGCTCCAGACCAAGTACTATGTGCGCCTGAAGGTCGCCGACCGCGTGGGCGCCCTGTCCGAGACGGTCGACATCTTTGCCAAGCACAACATCTCGATCTCGCTCATCAACCAGGTCGAGGACGGCAAGTCGGGCGTCAACGATGCCTGCTCGGTCATTTTCCTGACGCATCGCGCGCTCGAGAAGGACGTCCAGGCTGCCGCGGCCGAGCTTGCCAGCGTCGACTGTGTGGCCGAGGTCGCCAACGTCCTGCGCATCGAGGACGTTGAGGCCTGGACCGAAGGCGTTATGGCGAACTAGCCCAACGCTCGCCTAGCAATACGCGCCTTGAGGGCTCCCGTCCGATGTAGGACGGGAGCTCTTTTGTCACCTGCCGTAAGCA
>CABUMZ010000059.1 GCA_902492825.1 uncultured Collinsella sp. | reverse complement strand
TACCTGGACCTTAAGACCCAGGCCGCCAAGGGTTCCATGCTCAACACGCCCAACACCTTTGGCATCTACGTGTGCGGCAAGGTGTTCCGTTGGGTTGAGCAGACCGGCGGACTTGCCGCCATGGCCGAGCGCAACTGGGCCAAGGCCAACCTGCTCTACGACCTGCTCGAGCACAGCGTGCTGTTCCATGGCACCACACAGGCCGACAGCCGCTCCATCGCCAACGTCACCTTCCGCACCGGCGACGCCGAACTCGACGCGGCCTTTGTCGCAGGCGCGGCAGAGCACCAGATTCAAAACGTCAAGGGCCATCGCCTGGTGGGCGGCATGCGCGCTAGCGTCTACAACGCCGTAACCATGGAAGATGTGCAGGCACTGGCCTCGTACATGAAGGACTTCGAAGCGCAGCTTAGTTTGAGCCCGCGATCTAACTAGCCCGCAACGCGCGGGCCGATCAGCCATCTCAGACCACCCTGTATAGATCAAAACCTGCTAAGGAGTTTTCCATGCGCAAGATTAAAACCATCGATGACATTACCAAGGACGGCAAGGTCGAGTTTGGTGAGGGCTACGAGTTTGTGAGCACCGCCGAAGAGGCCGACGCCATTCTGATGCGCTCGACCGACCTGCACGGCTACGAGCTGCCCGAGGGCATCCGCGCCATCGCCCGCTGCGGCGCCGGCGTCAACAACATCCCCGTCGAGGAGTACGCCAAGAAGGGCGTCGTCGTCTTTAACTCCCCCGGCGCCAACAGCAACGCCGTTAAGGAGCTCGTCCTAGGCATGCTGGTGCTCTCGAGCCGCGGCGTGGTGCAATCAATGAACTGGGTGCGTGACAACGCCGACGACCCCGAGATTCAGGTCGATGCCGAAAAGGCCAAGAAGGCCTTTGTGGGCCGCGAGCTCAAGGGCAAGCGCATCGGTGTCATCGGCCTGGGCAACGTGGGCTCCAAGGTCGCCAACGCCTGCGTCGATCTGGGCATGGACGTTTACGGCTACGACCCGTTCATTTCCGTCGAGCACGCGTGGGTGCTGAGCCGCGAGGTGCAGCGCGTGGGCACGCTCGAGGATCTCTGCCGCGGCTGCGACTACCTCACCGTGCACGTGCCCAGCAAGGCCGACACCATCGGCATGATCAGCACCGAACAGATTAACCTGCTGGCACCGGACGCCGTGCTCATCAACTACGCGCGCGAAACCATCATTGACGAGGACGCCGTCGACGCCGCCCTGCGCGAGGGCAAGCTCAGCTGGTTTAGCTGCGACTTTGCCACGCCCAAGACGGTCAAGATGCCCAATACGTTTATCACCACGCACTCGGGCGCCGGCACCGGCGAGGCCGAGGCCAACTGCGCCGACATGGCCATCAGCGAGCTCAAGGATTACCTGGAGAACGGCAACATCGCACACAGCGTCAACTACCCCGCCTGCAGCATGGGCAAGGCGCGCGCTGCAAGCCGCATTGCCTGCCTGCATGCCAACGTGCCCAACATGATCGGCCAGATCACGGCCATCCTGGCCAAGGACAACGCCAACGTGCAGCGTATGACCAACGAGTCCGCCGGCGAGAACGCCTACACCATGTTCGACACCGACGAACACCTAGACAGCAGCACCATCGAGGCGCTCAAGCAGATTCCGTCGATGTATCGCGTGCGCGTGATCAAGTAGCGCCGACTGACCTGACGGGCAGTTCCCCATGTGGCCCGCCCGTCGCTGACATTGAATGCCCGCGGGGGCGCCTTTCGCATGAGAGGCGCCCCCGTTTTTGTAAGCACTCCATTAAATGCACCGAGCCGCTTCTTGGCATACAATCTGTATGTTGACCTAACTATCTGTGAGGTGCCTATGGTTGATACAGATTTTGCTTGGCGGCTTACGCAAAGACTCGTGCGGATCGACAGTTCCGACCCAGGTGCGTATGAGGACGAGATTGAACGCTATATCAAAGCGTTGGTTGAGGCTCAACTGGAGCGGTTGAGCCATCCGGTGCTCCATGCCGTGCAGGTTGAGGAACTCGAGGTGCTGCCCGGGCGCCGCAACCTTATGGTCACCGTGCCGGGACTGAGCGACGAGCCACGGCTCGTCTATATCTGCCATATGGATACCGTTACACTGGGCGATGGCTGGGACGCAAACACGCCGCCGCTCGGGGCGGTCGTGCGCGACGGCAAGCTCTACGGCCGCGGTGCCTGCGATATGAAGGGTGGCCTGGCCTGCGCCATTGCCGCACTGGTCCATGCACTCGAGCGCGTAGCGGCAGAGGGCGAGCTGCCCCGACGCGGCTTTTCGCTCATCTGCTCAGTCGACGAGGAAGACTTTATGCGCGGCTCAGAGACCGCGATCGATGCTGGCTGGGTCGGCTCGCGTGAATGGGTGCTGGACACCGAGCCCACTGACGGACAGATCCAGGTGGCGCACAAGGGGCGTACGTGGTTCGAGATTGAAATGGCTGGCGTGACAGCGCATGCGAGCCAGCCGTGGAAGGGCGCGGATGCCGTCGCCGCCATGGCCGAGGTCGTGTGTTCGCTCCATCGCGCGTTTGTGGCGCTGCCCGCGCACGATGAGCTGGGGTCTTCGACCATCACGTTTGGGCAGATCGAAGGTGGCTACCGTCCCTATGTCGTGCCCGACCACGCCAAGGTCTGGGTCGACATGCGTCTGACGCCTCCGACCGATACGGCCGCCGCGAAGCGCATGGTAGAGCAGGCCATCGCCGGCGCCGAAGCCGCGGTCCCCGGTTGCCATGGAAGCTATACCGTGACAGGCGACCGCCCCGCTATCGAGCGCGATCCGACCTCTCCCCTTCTAGCAGCGCTCAAGCGTGCCGCCGATGACGTGACGGACGCGGACACGACCGTCGGCTTCTTTACCGGCTACACCGACACCGCCGTCATTGCCGGCAAGACAGGTAACCGCAATTGCATGAGCTACGGTCCCGGGGCGCTCGCGCTCGCGCACAAGCCCAACGAATATGTGCCCCACGCCGATATCGTTCGTTGTCAGCAGGTGCTAATCGCGCTCGCCGATAACGTGCTCTGGGACGCGAGCGGCCAAGTTGGGGCATAATAAGCCGCGAACAAACCGACTCGTGCGTTAGGACCGCCCATGAAAGCACTTCCGTTTCCCTGCATCCGCCCGGCTCAGGACCGCGTGCTCGAGGCGCTGCCCGCAATGGGCAGCATCCTGAGCGGCAACGATGCTCTGCGCGGAGCCATTGCCGATGGCCTGATGCTCAAGGACCCGGGTGCAGCGTATTACGTGTATGAATGCTCCGGAGAGCCGGGGCGCGTGACGGGCGTTGTGGCGATCTGCCCGGTTGGTGCGCTAGCGGGCGGCGACGCGGTTGCCGCCGATACGACCGCCGCCGCGCGCGCGATCGCCGAGCTCAAGGTGCAGCCGCGCCCCGTGTCGCTCGCCTACGAGGCGTCGCCCGTCATGGACATCATCCTGGGCGCTGCCAAAGAGGGCGCCTCGCTCTACGCCGTCACCGACCCCGCGGGCATTACGCACCGCGTGTGGGAGGTCAAGCGCGAGGACGCCGTCGGCGCCATCCGTGCCATGCTCGACCAGGCGCCGGAGACGGCACTGGCCGACGACCCTGTCTACGCTGCCGCACTAGTCGGGGCATCACAGCTCCTGGCCGACGATGCCCGTGCTGCCGGCACCTACACGGGCAAAGAGCCGTTCAACTTTGCCGTAGCTGTGCTCTTCCCCGCCGCGCAGGTCAGCGGCGATGCGCCGCGGGTTCCGACGGGCCTGCTCACGCACCAGGTCGCGCGATTCTAGCAAAACCAGACCGCCCAGCGCAAAAATCGGCAGCTCAACAAACAGGGGGCGGAGATGCAGCAGGTACATGCATCTCCTCCCCTTTTGCGTCGAGAAGTTATGCCGGCGATCCGCGTCGCCACGCCCGCGCTACCCGCGCTGCGGACCCGCGGCAGCCACGAGCGGCTCTAGCCCCAGCTCGCGCGCGTAGTCTTCCTGCGTAAAAATCTCAATCAGTTCAAACGTATCGGCCTCGTCGTCAAACACGAAATGCAGCACCGAGCAGTTGCCCGGCACACGATCGCGTTCGTCGGCCGCCGCGCCCTTCACGTGGTCCATGAACTCCTTGATGGCAGAGCCATGGCTTACCGCGAGCACGCACGTATGGTCCGGACGCTGCATAAGCTCGGTCAACGTCGCCACCATGCGCTCGCGCACCTGCATCTGGCCCTCGCCGCCAAACTGGCGATAGAAGTCGCGCCACGGGCGCTCGGGCATGAGCATCACGCGCTCGGCCTCAAAGTCGCCAAAGAACCACTCGCGCAGACCGTCCAGGCGCTCGTACGCCAAGCCCGGCCACAAGTTGGCGATAGTCTGCTCGGTGCGATGAAGCGTGGAGGTGTAGGCATGATCGGGCTCAATGCCACGCGCACGTATAAACATGCCGGCGCGCGCCGCCTGGTCGCAACCCAACTGCGTAAGCGGCGAGTCACTCCACCCCTGAATGATACGCTTAAGGTTGAATATCGTCTGTCCATGACGGACCAGATACAGATCTTTATTCATAGGGGTCCTTTCGTTCGTTACCAACCCAAGAGCGAAAACGCCCCGTCGCAATAGCCAAAATGAAGCACGGCACCGTTGTCGGGTAGCTCCCCCTCGCCAGTCACATACTCAAGAAACTCCTGGCAGGTTGAGCCGTGGGAAACCGCCAGCACGCAGTCGTGCTGCGGCCTGGCCATGATGCGGGACAGCGCCGCGACCATGCGCGACTGGAGCTCGCCTTCAGACTCGCCACCAAAGGCCACCGGATAATCGCCCCAGGGCTGCGGCGGCATCTCGCGATTTGATGTGCCCTCCAGCGAGCCAAAATGCCACTCACGCAGGTCATCGACCAGCTCAATGGAACGGCCCTCGCCAACGATAAGCTCGGCCGTATGCCGCGCCCGCCCCAACGGCGAGGAATACACATGATCAAAGGCCACGCCACGCGCCGCAAACGCCGTACGCGCCGTAAGCGGCGAATCGTGCCAGCCCTGCAAAATGCTCTGCACATTGAGCTCAGTCTGCCCATGCCGCACCAAATACAAATCTGCCACACGTCCTCCCCTCGCACCACCGCAAAGGGGACAGGTACCTTTGTGGTGGTTTACCGCCGGATCACACCGCGGTGACGCTCAACTACACCAGTACGTCGACAAGCGGGCGCTTGGGTACGTGGTGCACCTGCGCCTCGTCGCGCCAATAATTGATGGAGCCGTCGGGGTTGGAATCGATCGCATCGATCACCTGTGTCTCGGCCGGAACGCCAAACGCCATGATCAGCTTGAGCTCATACTTGTCGTTATCGAGCCCCATGGCATCGATCGCGTGGGGCGTAAAGGCCTTGAACATGCAGGCAGCCACCTCGGGCGTGGCGCTGCGGGCGGCGAGCATCATCGTCTGCGCGGCAATGCCCGTGTCGACCTCGGTAATAGGAGCGGCGGGCTTGCCCGGAACGGCGCGCTCGGCAAGAATCGCGATGTAGCCGATCGGGCGCTCGCCCTCGGCAGGACCCGACCAGTCCTTAAGCGCGCCGGCCCATGCAAGCTCGTCAAACACGCGAGCGCAGTCCTCGGAACCGCTTACCACATGAAAACGCAGACGCTGAGCATTGGCGCCGCAGGGAGCCAGGTGCGCCAGTTCCGCCAGCTCGAGCAAAAACTCGCGCGGCACGCGCATGGACTCGTCAAAGCGACGGCACGTACGGGCGCGGCGGACCAGCGCGTCAAACGTGTCCAGGCCGAGCTTTTCGCAACCTTGCTTTGCCATCGACTCCGCGCTAGACGGCGCCGCGGGAACTGTTTCGTTCATAGGGACCCCCAATTTCGGGCAATTGTTCTTAGGAAAATCTAACCTAAAACGTAGGCAATAACGAACAGGGCCGCAATGTTCTACACCTGTTGAATAGAAAATCGCGACGTGGGGAACAACGGAAACAATTCGGGGCCTTTGGGTTACGTTTCACCCTCCCCGACCCATACGTCAGCGCCTTTAGGCGATACTGGTCGTAACGATCAAGGCTTACGCCGCACGGAAAGGAGACATTATGGGCATCTTTAAGAATGATGACCAAAAATCGAGCCAGTTTGGATTTGACGAGAAAAGCATGGCAGGCAAGGCCGTCAAGGCCGTGCGCTGGATTTACGCCATCACGGGCGTCTTGGCGCTCGTCGCCGGCATCGCACTGCTGTTTGCGCCCGCCAAGTCCCTCGTCTTCTTAACGACCGTCTTGGGCTTCTACTTTGTGATCACGGCCGCGATCAGGCTGTTTACCGCTGTTTTCGAGCCGCTGCTGCCCACCGGCTGGCGCGTGACGAGCATCATCTCCAACCTACTCATTATCTTGGGCGGCGTCATAATCCTGCGCAACCAGGCCTTCTCGACCGCGACGCTCACCACGATGGTGGTTATCGTGGCCGGCTTTGGCTGGATTGTCGAAGGTGTCATGTCCATTCTGGAGTCCGAGCTTTCGTCCAACCGCGCCCTCGCCATCCTGAGCGGCGCACTCTCCATCATCGCCGGCATGTTCGTGTTTATCTATCCGCTGTGGTCGGCCAAGATGCTCGTCATCTTTAGCGGCGCCGCGCTGCTGGTGTTTGGCGTAACGCTGATTGTTCGCGCTATTCAATTTGGCAAACTGGTGCACTAGATGCCGCGAACGCTCTTTATTGATGCAGACGCCTGCCCGGTCACGCGCGAGTCGATTGACTGCGCGCGGCGGGCGGGCGTTGCCGTCGTTATCGCCGGCAACAGCACACAGAACCTGGAACGCCACATTCGCCGCAACGATCCGCGCGACGTCGAGCATGCGCGACGCGGATTTTGGGTCACGACGCTCGATGTGAGCGTGGGCACCGACAGCGCCGACTTTGCCATTGTCGAACGCCTGCAGGCGGGCGACGTAGTCGTGACGCAGGACATTGGCTTGGCGAGCATGGTGCTCGGGCACGATGCCGCCGCCATCGGCGTGCGCGGGCGCGTCTACGATAAGGCGACCATCGACATGCAACTGTTTATTCGCCACGAGGAAAAGAAGGTGCGCCGCGCCGGCGGTCGCACTCGCGGTCCGGCGGCATTTACCAGCGAAGACCGGGCCCGCTTTAAGCGCAACCTCACCGAGCTGCTGCGCTAACCAAGGTAGATTTTCGGGACATGCCCGGAAATCTACCTTTTTGTTTTGGCAGCGGAAATGCCCTGGTCACAGGGGTAGATCGTAAGACATGTCCCAATAATCTACTTAAAGGCCAACGGCGGAGAGGATGAGGCCCCAGCCGGCACCGATGACGTACATCATGATCAGGAACAGGACGTTTTCGCGGGCGCTGCGGTTGGTGCGGAACAGCACCAGGTAGCCCACACCGGCAGAGATGAGCGTGCCGGCGAGCATCGGGGCCAGCTGCAGCGCGCCTTCCAGGTACAGTTGCGTGATGACGACGCTGGCCGAGCAGTTGGGGATCAGGCCGACAAGCGCCGAACCCAGGACGGCGAGCGTCTCGTTGCCACGCAGGAACTGCTCGATCGCGGACTCGCCGAAGGTCTCGAGCACGGCGACCAGAATCAGCGTCACCAGAAAAATGAATACCGATACCTGCACGGTGTGCGAGATGGCGCTGCGAATAATCGACAGGAGGGGCGCGCTCTCGTGAAAGTGGGAGTGACCGTGGCCATCATGGTGTTCATGCTCGCCCCCATGACCGTGATCGTGTCCATGTCCGTGTTCGTACTCGTCCTCGTCTTCATCGCAACCGCAATGGTCGCGCTCGCACAGCTCATGGATGTGATCGGCGCTCACGCCCGCCTCGGCCACTTCATCAATGATGTCGCCCCCGGTATGGTCGTCGTGCGCGCAGTTCACATGAGCCGGATTGGAAGCGGTCCCCAGCACGGTACGGCGAATCGCCGCATGCGCGCGAGCGTTACGACGAAGGCCGCGGATAGCCGCGTCCACGATAAAGCCCGTGACCAGCGCGATCAGTGCCTTCGAAGCCAAAAGCATCGCCATGGTCTGCACGGGAACCTGCTCGGCAAGTAGCAGCGGCAGCATCTCGTCGGAGGTCGAAAGGAACACCGCCACCAACGTGCCCAAGGTCACGACGCGACCGGCGTACAGCGTTGCCGCCATGGCCGAAAAGCCGCACTGCGGCACCATACCCAGCAACGAGCCAACCACGGGACCCGCGGCGCCGGCGCGCTTGATGGCCCCGTTAACGCGGTCGCCCGCGACGTGCTCCAAGGTCTCGAGGGCCAGATACGTCACCAACAAAAACGGCACAAGCGAGAGCGTGTCCTTGCCGGCGTCGAGCAGAATATCAATCAGCAAATCCATGACGGATGGAACCTTTCGTGTCTTTCGGCAGCATTGTAAAAGTCCTAGCGGTCAACTAGGGTATTGTAGTTGTCCTAGGCGCGATGCCAATAGTTGCCCATGGTAAACTATCATCTCGCCACATCTCAATGAACCCGAGCCGCGCGCTGCGGCCCGTCCAAGGAGCAGTTATATGAACGTTTCACAAGCACTCGAATACGAGCGCCAGCCGTTTATTCCCATGTTTATCTATGGCGATCACGGCGCCATGGAGTCCGAGCGCCAGAAGGGCGAGGAGGCCCTTAAGGTGCTCGAAACCGAGTACTTTACCGCCGAGGGCGACCCCAGCTTCGACTTTGCCACCGTGCGCGACCTGGCTGACCGCAACCGCGACCTGTGCGACCAGATTGGCGAGGCGCGCCTGCGCAACGTGACGCCCGCGACGCTTTCGCGCGGCCTGTCCGATGCCGACACCTGCGCCGCCATCGGTAAGATGCAAAAGCGCACCGCCGCGTCGGTCATGCGCGAGATCCGCGGCGACCGCGACGCGCTCGGCGTGGCCTACGCCCGCAAGCCCATCCAGGGCACCGTGCTCGGTATCGACATCGAGACCACCGGCCGTGCACCCGAGCGCGGCTATATCATCAACGTGGGCTGGGAAATCATGGACCTCACCAGCGACGCCGTGCCGCATGACGCCGAGGCACACTACTGCGGCCTGCCCGATATCTACCGCGGCGAGGATGTGCCGCTGTCGAATATCCACCACATCACCTGGGACGACATCGACGGCAAAACGCCCTTCCGCGAGAACAAGGAATTGCAGAAGCAGCTGCTCAAGCTTATGAAGAAGTACCCGTACATGGCGCATAACGCCGCGTTCGAGGACAGCTGGTTCAAAATTCATCTGGACGGTTACGCCGAGGCACGCCGCGCCGGCAAGATTATCGTCATCGACGCAGCTTGGACGCCGACGTGCGCTCGCTCCCCCGCGAGTCCGCGCCCGCCGCGCTCGAGAACTGGGCGCGCCGCCGTGGCACCCTCGCCGCCGATGCCAACGAGCAGCATCTGGGTCTGGACGACACCGACCTCATGCTCCGCACCGTCCAAGCCGAGTTCAACCTCAAGAACCTGTTTGCCAAGTAGAAACGTCTACGACAAACTCCGGCGTAGATCACGAGCGGCCTCGCAGCGGAAAACCCCGCAGCGGGGCCGCCCTACATTCCACAGATAGATCTGCCATCACAAATTCTGAACCCTCATTTTGAACGATTTTGGCCAATTCCCGACACGTAATTCGTTGTCGAATGGTGATGCATCACAATCAAATGTGCAGCAATTGAGTAGTTATATGCTATAGCTAAGCTGCGAAAACTTTTATTTAGGGCATACCAACTCATAATTGCGTCAAGCTTTTGGACAGCATTTGGTTAGACCTCTAAAACGACTTTTTCACTCAGCGCCATCAACACGGCATTAGCTGACACGATATATACCATGAGTATCGTATTGTCACATACCACTGCAAAAGCGGTCTACCAGGCCGTGCATTCGGTGTCTGCGAAAGGCATCGAGTCCTGTAACCCTGCCGCGATTTACGGATCATGTCCCACCGGAACGCTCCTTGACGCAGCCGCAGAATGGCTCACCAAACATGATGTTTCCCTCGGCGCAAATGATTCCCTCGAGGTGATGGTGTTTGATCGCAGGAATGCACGCTATGCAATGAACTGTCAATGCCACGTTTCGTCAAAACGATTCTCGAACTCACGCTTTATAGAGCTCAAAGATGGCATCTTCATTGTTGGCGTTGAGCTTTGCGCACTTCAAGCCGCCACCTATCTCCCTTTTCGCGAACTGGTGGAGTACTACTTTGAATTGTGCAGCGCTTACTCCCTTGGAACCGGCTCTTCCACCTCTTATAACGAGCGTTTCGCGCTCACCTCGACCGAGAGGTTAAAGCAGTTCTTTAATTCCATTACCAGATGCGACGGTTTGGCCCTTGCCCGAAAGGCGATCCAATGTGTACGCGACGGATGCCGGTCTCCCATGGAAACGGCATTTGTCATGATGCTAACGCTGCCCAAAAGCGAAGGAGGGCTTGGTATTAAGGGAATTGAGACCGATTACGAGGTGCAGGTCACCGCCGCCGCAAAGAATCTCACGAGACGCAAAAAGTTCTTTATGGATGCGTATCTAAAGAAATCTCGCACAGACATTGAATACAACGGTTTTTATCATGACGCGGAAGAAGACCGCGCCATCGATGAGGAACGCAAGAATGCGCTTGCGTCCATGGGATACGGAATCATCACCGTCAGCCGTTATTCCTTTATGCATGCCAGCTCTTTCGTTAGGGTCATGGAAGCAATCCAGCGGAAAGAGGGCGTACGCCCCTCGCGTCTACCAAAAGACTTTCAAATCATGCAAGAGGACCTGAGACAGTTTGTGCTCAGAAGGTTTATAGAAGAGAAAAGGCGAATTCAGAAGCAGCTTCGCCAGGATTCCGAAGAGCGCCAACGAATCGACCTCGAAAAAGCAACACTCGAAGGCATCACGCTGGATGACCCGACAATTAATGAAGTTACAGCAATCGATGACATGCAGACAGTCGAATCCGAC